>NZ_BSUM01000005.1 GCF_030161595.1 Litorihabitans aurantiacus | reverse complement strand
CTGGCTCGACGTGGGCGGCCCTGGCCCAGGGTGGGCGAGGGCGGGCGTGTCGAGCGCTCGATTTCTACAACGGAGGTGGGTATGGTGGGTCCCAGCGTTAGACACACCTCAGGGTGTGTCGATCTGAACGAGTCACCTCCGGCCGGCAAGCATGAGGGTGAATCGCTTCGGACTCGGGCCGGCCCTTCGGGGCCGGCCCTCTCTTTTTGTCTGTCAGGCGCTGACGGGGAGCACCTCCTGGACGTAAGGGGCCTGCGGGCGCACCATGCGCTGCTCGGCGTCGGCTAGCACGAGTGCTTCGAGGTAGGCCGCGATGCTGATGCCTAGCTCGTCAGCCGCCTCACGGGCGGCGTCGCGGGCCGCGGGTATCACGCGGCCCTGCAAGAGGACGACGGGCTCGCCCGCCGAACCGCGCACCTTGCGACCCTTGACAGCGCTCATGCATGCATACTGTCGCGCCGCCGGGGATGCATCCGTGAGGCTGGTCGGCGTGTCGCGTCTCACGGGAGAGTGATTCCTTGGCTGCGCATGTAGGGCAGGGCGTTGACGGCTTGGCCGTTGACCCACACCTCGTAGTGGAGGTGTGGGCCGGTGGAGCGGCCGTTGTTGCCGACGTCGGCGATGTGCTGGCCGGCGGTGACGGTCTGGCCGATGTCGACGTGGGTCTGTCCGGGGTACATGTGGACGTAGAGCGTCTGGATTCGGGCGCCGTCGGCGTCGGTGCCGTGGTCGATCATCACGTTGCACGGTGAGCGGCCCTGGAACCCCTTGCAGCTGGTGTGGGTCACCAGGCCGTCGGCGGCGGCGTAGATCGGCGTTCCCAGGGGTGCGGCGAAGTCGGAGCCCATGTGGGTGTAGCCGTTGCGGACGTCTCCGAACCCGCCGGTGAAGCGGGCGCCGGTGATGGGCGCGGCCCATCCGCTGTCGGCCACGAGCCCGGGGTAGGTGCTGGCGGCGCCGGGGTCGCCGGTGCATCCCTCGAAGGTGACTTCGGTGCCGGTGAGGGCCTGGGTGAGCTGCTGGGCGTCTTCCCAGTGGGCGTCGTAGGCCATGGGGAACTTGGACACCTGGACCGTCTGTGCGGCCTTCCACGCGGGCATCGTCTCCCAGCCCTCGACCGTCACGAGCTCATCGAGGAACCGGCCGGTGGTGTAGGCGGGGTTGAGGAGGTTCTGCACGATTTCCTCGTCGGTGCCCTGCCCGCCCCAGCCGGCCTGGGGGCGGCCCTGGAACAGGCCTACGGAGTCCCAGTCGCCGGGGGCGGCGCCGTCGTTGGGGTAGTTCAGGGACAGCATCGCCACGGCGCGCCAGCGGTCCCACTCGGCCGCGCTCATCACGCGAGAGTTGGCCGGGCGGACGAACTTGCCCTCGTTGGCCAGGTTGCGCAGGCCAGATTCCGTGATCGCGGTCATGATGCCGATCGCGGCCGCCGACGGCGGTAGATCGCGTTCGGCTGCGAGGGAGACGATCACGGCGGCGTTGCGGACCTGCACGGCGCTGAACGAGCCGATGCTCTCGGGCAGCTCGGCGCCGTCGATGAGCACCACGGGCGCCTCGCACGAGCCGCCGGCGACGTCGGTGTCCGACGGCGATCCAAGCATGAGGAACGCGGCGACGCCGCCCACCAGCACGAGGGGGACCGCGACGGCTGCGGCTACGCCGGCTCTGCTGTTCATGAGGCGGGGTTGATCGAGGCGGCCTGCCACGTGACGCCGTCGGCGGCTCGGGTCAGGACCACGGCGAGCTCGCCGGCGTCGGTGGGCACGCGCACCCGTGCGACGAACGGTGAGGTGACCTCGCCGTCGAGCACGGCGGGGCCGGTGACGGTGGTCGCGCCGGCGCCGCCGGCGGGGTCGGTCCCGTCGAGCAGGTCGAGCAGGTCCGGGGTGACCAGGGGAGCGAGCTCGTCGCTCCACGCCTGGGGGTCCAGGTCGGTGCGCAGGAACGCGGTCACGGCCGCCTCGGCGGCTGCGTACGCGCTGGCCTCGGCCTCGGCGTCCCACTCCGGCTGCGGCTGGGGTGTGGCGTCGGGCGCTTCGGTGTCGAGCCCGACGTCGCCGGCGCCCTCGGTGGGCGTGGGCAGCGGCTCCTCGGCGGTCGGTGCCTCGGACGTCGGCGCCGTGGTGCTCGGGGTGGCTGTCTCGGGCGCCGTCGGGGGCGTGAGGTCGTCGCCGTCCTCGCTCCCGCAGCCGGTGAGGGTGAGGGCGGTCAGCAGCGCCAGGGCGGCTGCCCGGGTGCGGGGGAAGGTGTGGGGGTCATGGCGTCATCCCTGGGGTTGTCCGGCCTGCCACTGGGTCACGGCTTCAGACACGGCGGCGCTGGCGGTGTTGAGGCGGTCGCGGGCGGCGAGGACGTCGGCGGGGCTGGTGGCGCCGGGGCCGGCGTCCAGGATGCGTCGGGCCTCCGCGAGCTCGAGGAACAGTGCATCGCGGACGGCGTTGTCGTTCACCTGGCCGTTGGAGGTGTTGAGGACGTTCTGCGTCTCGGAGACGCGGTTGGTCAGGGCGTCGTGGAGCCACTGCGCGCGACTGCTCTCCACGTCGTCCTGGGCGGTGGTGATGGACTCGGCAGCAGCGGTGAGTTCGCTCGCCTCGGCCTCCTCGGCGCCGGCGTCCACGAGCGTCTGACCGGTCGTGAGAGCGGCCGAGAGGGTGTCTCGGGTGCTGGTGTCGGTCACCTGGCCGTTGGAGGCTTCCAGGGCAGCGTCAGCGTCCTGTACGGCGGTACTGAGGCGGTCGTAGGCCCACTGGGTGTGGCTGGCCTGGACGGCCTCGGTCGCGGCCGTGACGGCATCGGTCAGCGCGACGACGCCGGGGTCGAAGTCGGGGTCAGGGGCGAGCACGACGTCGCCGCCCTCGCGCGTGGCCACCACCGGTGGCTCGACGTCGCTGAGCGCTGTGCTGAACGCGGAAGCGGCGGTGACCTGGTTCGCGAGCTCGGTGCGGGTGGCCTCGTCGGTCACCTGCCCCTCGGTGGCGCCCAGGAGCGTGGCGGCCTCCTGCTGGGCATCGCGTAGGGCGCTCTGCCGTCCCTGCCACGCCTGGGTGGCCTCGGCTTCCTGCTGGGACGTGGCCTCGATGATCGAGGGCGAGGGGTCAGGAGGCTGCTCAGGAGCCACCCGGCTCCCAGCGCGAGTACGCCGGTCCCGGCCAGGAGAGCGGGGAGCGGGATGCGCTGGCGCCGGGGCGCCGGCGCGGGGGCGGCCGGCCCCGTCGGGGCGGGCGTCTCCACCACGACCACGGGGGCCGTGACCGCTTCCTGCGTCCCGGGCGCGGGAGCGTGGCTCTTGGCCGGCTTGGCGGCGTCCTCGTGGACCTCGCCGTTCGGGCGCACGATCAGGTAGAAGGTCCAGTCGGGCTCGGTCGCCTCGACGCGCAGGCCGCGGCCGAGCTCGGCGGCCGCCTTGGTCACGACGGCAAGCGCAGCGTTGCGCACTTCGCTCACGCCCTCGCCCCGCACGCGCTGGGGCTTGCTGCCCCCGATCGTCACTTCACCGGTGGTGTCAGCAACGGTGATCCGCACTCGGGGCCACTCGGCCACATCGGTGGTCATTGCGCACTCTCCTGGGTAGGCAGGAGAGACGCGACCAGCGCGCAACCCCTGCAAGAACAGCAGAAACACACCCACGGGTGGGTGTTGTCAGGCCTCGGTTTCGGGCTCCGCCTTCGATTCTGTACCGCTCGCGGTCCCCGTGCCGCCGAGCGCGTACGCCGTCAGCAGCTCGCCCAGCGCTCGGACCCGATCGGCGTTGATCGTCCAGTGCACGAGCGTGCGCTGGTACATGCGCTGTTCCGGCGGCACGTCGGCCGTCACCAACCCTTGCTCTTCGAGCGCGATCAGGTTGCGCCGGACCGACACCTTGTTGGTATTCAGCGCAGTAGCGAGCTCGGCCATGGACAGACCCTCGTCTGCCTGGCCCAGGAGGTGCAGCAGCTCGACCTTGGTCCGGTTGCCCAGCACTTCCACAGCCCTCACCGCGCCCTCCGGCATGTCCGGTGGAAGAAAGAGCGTAGGCACGCATCACATCTTCCCCCTCGTCCGTCTAGTAGGTCAGCAGGTTGCCCCGCCGCTATCGAACAACCCTAAGGGTTGTAGTACGGTGAGAGTACCTGAGCCACGGGGCGACGTGGAACTGCATCGGTTCCCGTCCCCTACTAGCAGGAGGGGAACGCCATGGGACTTCATCAGCGCCACGCGCAGCGAACCGCTCCGTCCAACTTCCCCACCACGGGCGCGCGCACGCCACAGCGGTGGGACCGGGGCAATCTGCGAGAGAACAAGCATGGAACAAACTCCATCGTGAGGGTTCGTAGCCTGGGAGCGTACGAGCACAACGACAGCGAGGCAGCGTGAGTAGACCCCGGATTCCCCGATACGGCCCCCTCACCCCTCGCCGTCGTCCCGAGGAGACGCAGGCCGTGGTCAACCCGTGGCTGCCCGCTCCCGCGATCGAGGAGCCGAGCGAGGCGCCGGCGGAGCAGCTGCCGCCGGCGGCGCGGGTCAGCGGGCCGCAGGCCGGGGTGGTCGCGGCGGACGCGCTGCCGACGGTGAAGCACTTCTCCGCCCCGGCCTTGTGGGTCGTGGGGACCCACGGCGGGTCGGGAGAGTCGCTGCTGGCGCAGCTGCGCGAGGGATGGGCGCCCGGCGGGCACGCGTGGCCCGAGCAGCAGTACAGCAACCGCGCCGCGCGCGTGCTTCTGGCCTGCCGGGGAAGCGCCCACGGACTGAACTCGGCGCGGGCGGCAGCGATGCAGTGGGCCGCCGGCAAGAGCCCCACCGTCGAGCTGATCGGCCTCGTGGTCGTGGCCGACGCCCCCGGACGAGCCCCAAGCCGCTGCGCGACCTGGCCGCCCTCGTGGGTGGCGGTGTCCCACGTCTATGGCACGTTCCGTGGATCGAAGCGTGGCGACTGGGAGCCCCGGTCGATCACGCCAACCCACCGCGCGAAACCGCGCGCCTCCTCAACGATCTTGACCTCATCTTCAACCCCGGCACCCCCGGTGCCACCGCCGAAAGGACTCCCCGATGACCGCTTTCCTCGCTCTCCCCGACCCGACACCTCAGCGCCCCGAAGGTCTCAGCGGGATCGACACGCTCCTGAACGTCGTGATGTGGGGAGGGTTCGTCGTCTGCATCCTCGCCCTCATCGTCGGCGGCGTGCTGGTCGCCCTCGCGGCAATGGGCCGCACCACGGCGGCTGACCTCCTGCCGAAGGTCGCCTACCCCCTCGTGGGCGCGATCATCGTCGGCGCCGCCGCCGGCCTCATCGGCATGTTCGCCGGCTGAGCGGAAGGACCACGATCATGGCTGAGAACGACCAGCAGAGTCCGTGGACCCGGCCGGGATGGATCATCTCGGCCGTGATCTGCGGCGTTCTCCTCGTGATGGGGATCGTCCTCACCGTCACGTTCTTGACCCGCGACGACGACACCCCCGCCCCAACCGGGCAGCCCGGGACTCCGACGCCCGGCGTACCGGCGCCACCCGCCGACCCCGACGCGGAAAGCATCTGCGGCCTGAGCGGAGTCGAGCTCGACGGCGACCTGCCCGACGCCCCCGACGCCGAGTGGGCCTACGTAGGCACCGCCGCGTATCCAACTTCTGCTGAGTACGGCCCCGGGTTGAATGAGGGCGAAATGCGCACGTGCTACCAGCACACCCCCACGGGTGCGCTGTTCATGGTCGCGAACCTCGCGGTTGGGCCGTCAGACCTGAACGCGGCGACGGAGTGGTTCGACTACGCCGTCTCGCCGGGCCCGTTCAAGGATGACCTACTCGCAGCGAACGAACAGGCCGCCCCTGAGACGCCCGACCCCAGCGGTACGCGGTTCGCGATTCGCGGCTTCCGGCTCCTGGACTACTCGGGGCAGACCGCTCGCGTTGACCTCGGGGTCGCGTACACGGTGAGCGGCCAAGAGACGTACATGTCGATGGTCTACGAGCTGGTCTGGCACGAGGGCGACTGGCGCCTTTCCGGCGAGACAGCCACCGCGTTCGACGCCGCCCAAATCCCCAACCTCAACGGCTACACCCCTGGGGCGCGTAGATGGGTGGAGTCTGCTGGGGTGGAGCCGCCGTCTGCGGCCCATCCATTGCTGATGTGGTCGTTGGCGACGCGATCGAGAACATGCAGCGGGCGACGGAACAAGCCCTCGCGCAGGCTCTCGGGCAGGTCGCCACGATCTGGGTCAACGTGGATACGCCGCAGCTCTCGGGCTCGGGGGACGCTTCGGTGGACCTCGGGCAGGCGCCGGGGGCGGCGGAGCTGACGCAGGTTCTCTCCTACATCACGTGGATCGGGTTCGCCGTCGCCACGCTCGCCCTGATCCTGCTGGGCGTGATGGTCGCGCGGGGCGTCTCGCGCGGGCAGGGCGCCGGCATCCTGAACCGTTCGTTCTGGTTCGCGGCCGGTGTCGTGGTCCTGGGTGGCGGTGCTGCGATCGTCGGCGCAGTGATGCCGACGCGGCCGCAGAACGTCGCCGGCACGGCGGCGTTCTTGCAGTCCTCGCTCTGGTACTTCACCGGCGCCCTGGTGGTGCTGAGCGTCATCATCGGCGGTATCCGCATGGTCATCACCCAACGGGCCGACGCGGGTAAGGACGTCCTGCGGTCCCTGGTGACGTTCTTGGTGGTGTCGGCGCTCGGGGTGACGATCACAGCGCTTCTCATCACGGTGTCGGACCGATTCTCGGTCTGGATTCTGGAACAGGCCCTCGACTGCCCGGCCGGGGAGGACGCGGCGTGCTTCGGGGAGAACCTGGTGCGGGTGCTGCACATGGCCGAGCAGGGCGCCGGCGCGGGCGGTGATGGGAGCGGAGCAGGGCCGACGTTGGTTCCGCTGATGATCATCGTCCTCGGCCTCATCGCGCTTCTGGCGGCGCTGGTCCAGGTGGTGCTCATGTTCGCTCGGGCCGGGATGCTCGTGCTGATGACGGGACTGCTGCCCACGGTGGCGTCCTTCACCAGCACCGAGACGGGGCGGGCGTGGTTCTGGAAGGCGATCGGCTGGACGGGCGCGTTCATCGCCTACAAGCCGGTGGCGGCGATCATCTACGCCACCGGGTTCCAGCTCGTCGGTTCGGACTGGGCGACGTCGGACCCGTTGCAGAGCACGTTGACGGGGCTGCTGATGCTCGGGCTGGCCGTTGTCGCGCTGCCGGCGATGATGCGTTTCGTGACCCCGGTCGTGGGTGCTGCTGCTGGCGGCGCCGGCGGCGGGGCTCTCGCGGCGGGCGCGCTGGCCGCGCTCCCGACCGGAGCGGCCGCGATCGCGCGCCTGGGTGGCGGTGGAGGCGGCAGCGGGAGCGGCGGTGGCGCGGCGGTGTCCACGCAGGCGAGCCCGCAGGGCAGCAACGGCAGTGCGGGCCAGGGTGGCTCGCAGGGTGCGCCCGGTCCGGCTGGTTCGACCTCGCAGGGCGCCGGCGCACCGGCGCCTGGCGGCACCTCGTCCCCGGGCGGGGCGGGAGGCTCGCAGAACGGCGAGCAGGGTGCGTCGGGCTCGGGCGGCTCGAAGGGCGGCAGCGGTGGCGGTTCCGCCGGGCAGAGCGGATCGCCTGGCGGCCGTGACGGCGCCAGCGGCGCCAGTCAGGGCGGGGGCGGTGCCGGCGCTGCTGGTGGGTCCGGGCCTGGTGCGGGCGCGGCGGGCGGTGGCGCCTCGGGCGCTGCTGCGGGCGCGGCGAGCAAGGCGCACCCGGTGGTGGCAGCGGCGAGCGTCGCCGCAGACGGGGCGAAGGCCGCCGGTGCGGCGGCCAAGCAGGTGGGCAAGGACGTGAGCGGAGAGGGTGGTGGTCCCAGTGGCAGCCGTTGAGACGGGTAGGCGCGTGCGGACGTACGGCAACTGGAAGCGGCCGACGTCGCCGGGCCTGTTGGGCCTGGGGATGGTGGCGACGTTCGGTCTGCTGATCGCGCTGGTTTTCATGGTGGTTCTGATGACGATCACGAACCTCCTGGTGGGTCTGGCGTTCGGCCTGGCAATCGCGGTCGTGACGGTGGTGCTCTCGCTGCGCGACCGGCACGGGCTGAGCATCGGCAACCGCCTCGCGCAGCGGTTCTCGTTCGCCTATACGCGGGCCTCGCGGGCGAACCTGTACCGCTCGGGGCCGCTGGGGCGGACCCCGTGGGGCACCCACCAGCTGCCGGGGGTCGCCGCGACCACGCAGTTGAGCGAGCACGAGGACTCCTACGGTCGCCCGTTCGCGCTGATCCACGCTCCGAAGGTGAAGACGTTCACGGTGGTGCTGGCCAGCGATCCCGACGGCGGGGCGCTGGTGGATCAGGACACGGTGGACTTCCGCGTCGCGGCGTGGGGCGACTGGCTCGCGGGCCTGGCGGACGAGCCGGGCCTGGTGGGGGCCGCTGTGACGGTCGAGAGCGCCCCGGAGACGGGCCAGCGGCTCGCCCAGGCGGTTCAGGGCCGGATGGACAGCAACGCGCCGACCTACTCGCGCGCCGTGCTCGAGGAGGTCGTGCAGGACTACCCGTCCGGCTCCTCCACGGTGCGCGCCTACGTCTCTCTGACGTTCCAGTCCGACGCCATGGTGCTCGGGCGCACTCTCAACCCGGAGGAGATGGGTCGCGAGCTCGCGACCCGGCTCCCGGGGCTGACGAGCTCACTGGGCCTGACCGGGGCCGGTGCGTGCCTCCCGGCGACGGCGGCCGAGCTGTGCGAGGTCGTGCAGGTGGCCTACAACCCGGTGGTGGCGCGCTACTTCGATGAGGCGCGCGCCGAGGGTGAGGTGCCGGACATCTCCTGGTCGGAGGTCGGCCCGTCGGCGCACGAGAGCGCCTGGGGTCACTACCGCCACGACTCGGCGGTGTCGGTCACGTGGTCGATGACCGGCGCCCCGCGCGGGGTCGTGCAGTCCTCGATCCTGCGTAGCCTGCTCTCCCCTCACCGCGACATTGCACGCAAGCGGGTCACGATGCTCTATCAGCCGATCGACGCGGCGCGGGCGGCGCGGATGGTCGAGCGGGACGAGTCCAACTCGGTGTTTGCCGCCACGGCGGCGCGGCGCACGACCCACCGTCAGGCGCACGCGGTCCAGTCGGCGCGGGCGACGGCGGCCGAGGAGGCCAGCGGAGCGGGCCTGGTCGGGTTCGGGATGCTGGTCACGGCCACGGTGACCGAGCCGGAGAAGCTGCCGGCGGCCAAAGCCGCGGTCGAGCACCTCGGGGGCGCGGCGCGGTTGCAGCTGCGCCCGGTGTACGGCTCCCAGCACGCGGCGTTCGCGTTCGCGCTCCCGCTGGGGCTGGTGCCGGAGAAGCACTCCAACGTTCCGACCGTGGTCCGGGAGGGCGTGTGATGGGCCGGCGCAGCAAGCACAGCACGCCGAAAGTGCGCGCGCCCCGAGTGCCCAGCGCTCGCGGGTGGCTCGGTGCGGGCGCCGGCGCCGACACCACGATTCAGGTCCCGGCGAGCTTCCGGGGCACCACGGTCCAGGTCTGCGGTCTGCACCCGTTCGCCGTCGGTGACGGGACCTCGATGCTCGGGGTTCCGCTCGGGGTGCACGAGCACACCTCCGCCACGGTGTGCGCGGACCCGATGAGCTGGTTCCAGGGCGACGCGATCGGCAACCCCTCGGTGTTCGTCATGGGCCTGCCGGCCCTGGGCAAGACGAGCCTCGTGGCACGGATGTGCGTCGGCCTGGCGGGCTACGGCGTGCTGCCGTTCGTGCTGGGCGACACCCGCCCGGACTACGTGCCCACGATCGAAGCTCTCGGCGGTGAGGTGCACCGTCTCGGGCGCAATCGCGACTACATCAACCCGCTGGACCCGGGCGAATCGACCGTGGCCGCGCAGCGGCTGCGCGCGGCCGGGTTCGAGCGAGAGGCGCAGGAGGTCGAGGCCGACGCCCACGGGCGCCGGCTCACGACCGTTCTCGGGCTGATCGCGATCCAGCGCAAGGGACCGACCACGGAGGCCGAGGAAGCGGTGCTCGACCGGGCACTGCACATCGTGGACGCCCGGCTCGACCGGGTGCCGATCATGAGCGACGTCCTGGACGTCGTGCGCGAGGACCGGACGAGCTGCGTGCGGCGGTCATCGACCGGGGTAGCTGGGAGGTCTACCAGACCAAGACGGAGGGCTTGGAGCTGTCGTTGACGCTCCTGTCCACCACCGGGTTCGGTGGGCTGTTCTCGCGCGAGTCCAGCAAGCCGCTACAGCGGGACAAGCCGGTCGTCTACGACATTTCGGCTATCCCGCAGGGAGAGTCCGACCTGCTGGCGGCCGCGCTGCTGGCGTGCTGGTCGAACGGGTTCGCGACGGTGAACATCGCCGGCATCCTGGCCGATGCCGGGTTGGAGCCGCGCCGGCTGTACTTCCTGGTGATGGACGAGCTGCACCGCATCCTGCGAGCGGGCGGCGGGATGATGGTCGATCGCATCGACTACCTGACCCGGCTCAACCGTGCCGAGATGGTGGGTCAGGCGATGATCACGCACACGATGAAGGACCTCAAAGCGCTTCCGGAGTCGGAACGGCTCAAAGCGATGGGGTTCATCGAGCGCTCGGGGATGGTCATCCTCGGGGGCCTGCCCGGGGCGGAGATGCCGGACCTGACCCCGGTCCTGCCCCTGACGCAGGAGGAGCAAGCCAAGCTCGCCTCGTGGGCGACCCCGCCCAGCCAGTCGGCCAAGGAGGGTGTGAAGCAGGACCCGCCCGGGCGCGGGAAGTTCCTGATCAAGGTCGGCGGCCGTCCGGGTATCCCGATCCGGGTGCGACTGACGCAGCGCGAGCTCAACCTCACCAACACCAATCGCAAGTGGCAAGAGGTCGAAGCCCAACGACGCGCGGCTCGCGCGCAGGCCAGGGAGGCATCGTGAACGGTCCAAACAACCGCAGGGAGGACCCGGGGCAGAGTCGGGGGCAGCTGTACGCCCTGATGGTGCTCGTGGGCCTGGTCGTGCTGGTCGTGGTCGGCGTGAACGCCGGCGTGCGTCTCGGCAACCGCTTTGCCGGCACCCCGGTCGAGCTCTCGGGCAACCCCATGCAAGTGGTGTTAGAGGTGTTTACGGGAGCGGTGGCCTGGCCGGCGGCCGGGACCGCCGTCGTGGTGGTCCTCGGCGTGCTCGTGCTCGCCGTCGTGGTGCTGCTGGCGCTGGCGTTCCGGCGGATCGCTCGGCACCGCTCGCGTGTCGATGACAAGGCCCGGTACATGGGTCGCGGCCGCGACATCTCCTCGCTGACCGCCAAGGCCTCGCGCGCGACGTCGCAGCGGCTCGGCGCCGGGGAATGGCTGGGTGTGGCGCTGGGGCGCAGCGTGAGCGGCGGTCAGGCGCTCTACGCCTCGGCAGAGGACCAGATCGCGATGATCGCCGGCCCCCGCATGGGCAAGTCCACCTCGTTCGTCATCGGGGCGATCGTGGAGGCTCCCGGAGCGGTCATCACCACCTCGAACAAGCGCGACGTCGTGGACGCCACGCGCGACGTGCGCAAGGAGCGCGGCCCGGTGTGGGTCTTCGACCCCCAGGGCGTCGCGGAGGAGCCGGCGACGTGGTGGTGGGACCCGCTGTCCTACGTCACCGACGAGATGAAGGCCGACCGGCTCGCGGGCCACTTCGCGGAGGGCTCGCGCGAGGAGGGCGCGGGCAAGGGCGATGCGCACTTCGACGGCTCGGGTAGGACGCTGCTCGGGGCGCTGTTCCTGGCGGCGGCGATGACGCAGACCCCCATCACGCAGGTCTACACGTGGCTGACCAACCCTCGCGACGAGCGCCAGGTCCAGACGTTGCGCGAGCACGGCTTCCCCCGCACCGCCGATGCGCTGTACGGGATCGTGAACACGCCCGACCGCGAGCGGGGCTCGATCTTCTCCACCGCCCGCCGCATGGCCAAGTGCCTGACCAACCGCAGCATCGACCCGTGGATCACGGCGAACGGCTCCGGCGACCCTCGCCCGCAGCTAGACCCCGCCAAGCTCCTGGACGACGGCGGCACGCTGTACTCGCTGTCGATGGAGGGTGAGGGCTCCGCCGGCCCCCTGGTGACCGCACTCACCGTCGCCGTGGTGGAGGCGGCGGAGGAGAAGGCGCGCCGCTCTCCCGGCGGCCGGCTCCCGACCCCGCTCCTGGGCATCCTGGATGAGGCCGCGAACGTCTGCCGCTGGAAGCAGCTGCCCTCGCTCTACTCCCACTTCGGGTCCAAGGGCATCGTGCTCGCCACGGTGTTGCAGTCCTGGGCGCAGGGCGTGGACGTGTGGGGCGATCGCGGGATGGAGAAGCTGTGGAGCGCAGCAAACGTGCGCCTCTACCTGGGCAACAACACCGAGGTGAAGTTCCTCTCGGACCTGTCCACGCTGATCGGAAACTACGACCGGCTCAGTTCCAGCGCCTCCACCACCCGTGGCCAGCGCACCCGCTCCGACAGCCTCAGCCGGGAACGGGTGCTCGACGTCGATGACCTCAGCGCCCTACCGCGCGGCCGCGCGGTCCTGCTCTCGGCAGGGAACCGGCCCACCCTCGTGCGCACGGTGCCCTGGCTGGTCGGGCCGCACGCTGAGGCGATCCGCGCCTCGATCAAGGCGCACGACCCGCAGGCCGGCCAGACCGTGGCCCGCGCTGAGCGGGACCTGGCCGAGACGACCGACGAGCTCGGCCCCGTCCCGGGGGTGCAGGCCGCATGAGCACCGACTGGGACACCCCCGACCCCGCACCCGTGCCCGGGTACGGCACCCCCAGCCCTGCCGGCGACCCTGCGCCGTCGCACGGGGGTGCCGACGCGCTGTTGAGCGAGCCCGGCGTGATGGAGGCGCTGGCCGCCCGCGACCGCGCCGACGTCGCGCGGGTGGAGGCGGAGACGGCCATGGCGCGTGCCCGTGAGGCGGCCGCCGACGCCGAGGGCGCGGTGGCGATCGCTCGAGCTCGGGTTGCCGACCTCGAGGACGACGACAGCAAGCGGCCGTGGGAGCGTCTGGCGGCCGCCGAGGACGTCGAGCGCGCACTACGCCTGGTGTCGCAGCGCGACCGCGAGATTCACGCGGCCACCGTGGCTGCCGACACGGCCGCGAGCGAGTGCACGCGCGCACAGCACGCCGTGGAAGCCGCGATCGCCGCGAGCGAGCTTGGCGGCGTGAGCGAGGCCGCGGCCGACGGCGACGGCGATCAGCCGTACTACGGCAACGCGGTGGAGTTCTTCGAGAAGTTCCTGCGCGACGCCTACATGCGATCGCAGGACGGGCGCGTGTGGTGCGCCCGCTGGTGGGAGGTCCCCGAAGGCCTGATGCGCATCGAGGCGATGTGGCGGGCCTGGGAGCACCTGCGCACCGACCCCACGACCGGGGCGAGCGTGTGGTGGCGCGACCACGCCGACCACCACATGAACGTCCTGCTGTCCTCCTCTGGCCCCTTCGCCAACTACACCGACGAAGAGGACCGACTCAAGCCCGGTCAACCACTACCGCACGTCTCCCCGCCCCCGGGCCTGTTCCGCGACGTGCGCGAGGACCCACCCGCCGCCTGAGTCTCTCGACGCGGGATCGTTAGAGACTCTGGCGTGACGCGTTGATGTCACGCCCTGTTGCGCGGTCACACAAGTTGCGCCATGCTTCACCTGTGCTCGAACCTCGAGGTAAGCGATTCTCTTTTAGCGACATTTCCGCGCGCATCCTTGTAACAATACTTGCCATCCTCTCTGCGCTATTGCTTCTTACGGTCGCCTCAATTGCAATAAGATCTATCGCGAACCTCTAGAGGAAAGACGGCGAGCAATGACAAGGCGTAACCTCTTGGCACTCGGTGCCGCCAGTGCGACCGCTGCGTTACTCGCGGTCTCAATCACGCCCGCTTTCGGCGTTGGCGGTGGGCCAGAGCCAAGCCTGAGCGACCTAACCCCTCCTTCGCTACCCGAACCCGCATTCAGGGTCCCCGAAGGAGAATCTGGATACTACGAGTACGACGCGCCCGCTTCCGAATTCCCAGAAGGTGACGAGGACCTGGAGGAATCGGGCCAGCCGGGGGCGGCAACCCCTTTCTTTTACCCCGTTACGAGCGCCCAAGAGGCAGCCGTTATCGACGCGCGCCAAGACAATACTTAAATCCTCTACGAACAGGGGCCAACCGCTTCCACATCTCTTGTGACTACGACTTGCAGTTACAAGTTCACCGGCTCCAACCTGATCACCGATCCGCTCCCTATCCGCGACATCGACAATTTTAAGCTCGCCGGCGCCAGCCTTCAGAATCAAGGACTTGGATTTACGCTCGCCGGCTCTAAAGCCGGAATTTTCGATTCGCAAACCAGAAGCCAGCAAGCCACCGCACAGGTCTACAACTGGATTACGATACCCCCGCTTTCACCACAGGGGACCATAGTCTTCCAACTTTCCCCAACGGGGGCGGTCGGCTGATGACGGATTCAAAATTTGCCATCGAAACCGGGAATGCTTCCGCGGCCGATTCCAACTACAGCTTCAGCATGGGAATTTCGAACAACAACTCGTGGGCGACGTACGATCAAAAAATTTCGCGCTCACTCTCATCTAACGATGGCCAGTATCGCACCGTCGAAGTATCACTGAACGGCACCCCTCACTCGGTCAGCACCGCCTTCCAGCCTGGGCAGACGTACGGCATGGTTGGCGCGATAGTATCCTCCGCGAACGCCAACCGGGGGCTTGGCGTGATTAATTCCCAAGCTTCGGCATTGTCGGACTTTGCCGGTTGGAACTACGACATCCCGGGCGTCTACCCGCAGGGTCGGACCATCTTCTACCAGAGCAGTTTCCGGGTTTCGTTTCAAGTAGTTGGGCACGCCGTAAATTGCGATGGCCCCTACTACGACGTATATTCAAACAACCAGTTTGCTACCGAGATTCGCTGGATGCGGAACAATAATATTGCACCTGCGGATGCGAACGGGAACTACCGCCCATACGAGGCGACGACTCGATCCGACATGGTTTACTTCATGTGGGCAATGCGCGGGTTTCCTGCGCTGAACAGCGGGACGAACTGCTTCGCCGACGTGAACTACTTTACCCCAAATGGGGATGTGATCTGCTGGGCGAAGGCAGTGGGCTTGGTGGGAGGATGGCCGGACAACTCATTCCGCCCGAACCAGCCCGTCGCACGAGATGCGATGGCGGCATTTCTTTATAGGCTTGCAGGAAATCCCCACTACGTGGCGCCTTCGTCGTCCCCTTTCACGGACGTGACGCCACAAACTCAGTTTTACAAAGAAATGTCTTGGCTGAGGTCCCGCGGGATCTCGACTGGCTGGCCCGACGGGACGTATAGGCCCTTGTCTTCGACGAACCGAGACGCTATGGCGGCTTTTCTCTATCGGATGCGGATGTCAAATATCGCATGAGACGCGCTCGGCGCGGAGCCGTGTACGGCTTCCTCGGACTCATACCAAGGAGCGGAGTCCGGGGAATCCCTACCGCGAGACGGTACTGCAGTTTGACGAAGGCGCCTGCGGTCTGAATAGCCCGGTTCGCTGAGGGCAAAGAAGGGATCCGAGCACGGCACAGCTCATCGGATTGCGGCGCATCCTGAAGCAGGCCGACTTCTAAGATGGCGCGACCGGACGTGAGCACCCCTGAGCCTGGATTAGGTACCAGAGAGCTACGACTCTGCCCGGGGCCTCCTCCTTCGGGCCATGGTGCAATTCGCGTTCAGGGCGCCGCGACAGATGAAGCTACTTAGCGCCCAAGACTGGACCTCTGCTGCTCGGCCGCCTGGGTGCGTCCCTTGCGGGCCTGGGCGGGCTTGCGGTCGGGGCGCCCCGACACGGCCTGGCTGGCCGGGCGAGCCTGGGCGACATCCGCGCGCATCACGGCCGCTACCTGCCTCTGGCTGTGGCCGGCCTCGGTCAGCCCTCGCGCGGTGGCCTCGCGACGCTCGGCGCTGTCGTAGGCCGGCTCCGCGCGCACGCGCAGAGCCCCCGCCTCGGCGGCGTGGGCGAGCGCGTCGGCGCGCAGCTCCTCGCGCACGGCGGGGACGCTCTCGTGCTCCCGCTGCGCCTCGCTCTGGTCCTCGCGCTGCTCGGCCGCCTCGGCAGCGCGGGTGAGCGATGCAGCCTCGGCCTGCTCCGCGCGTGCGCGCTGCTGCTCGGCGCCGGTGGCGGTCAGGTTCTCGATCGTCACCCCGAACCGGTGCCCGACCTCGGTGCGCATCCGCTCCTCGGCCTCGGCGAGCTCGGGGTGCTCGGCCGCCCAACCCCGGGCGGTCTTGTACATCTCGGAGATCTCCTGCGCGCTGGCCTGCGCCCACCACTGGGGGTTGTTGGTCGCGCTGAGCGAGGCGCGCGCCGTCTCGAGCTCGGCGTCGAGGCGGGAGCGCAGCTCGGCCGCCTCCCGGGTGCTGTCGGCCGTGGCCTCGCGGCGCCGCTGCTCGATCGCTCGCGCCAGGGCCTCACCGGCCTGGCTGGCGGCGGTCAGGAGCACGCGGAACTGGCCCTCTACGACCTCGTCGATGCCGTCGTTGTCCATGCTCATGGTGTGACCTCCCTGCGGGGTTGGTGGAGCGCGACCTACTCGCGTCCCTGGTCGGTCGAGCCCCGTTCAGGACCCGGCCGGGTGGTGCTTCTCGGCTTCGCTGGCGACGGCTCGGTTGCAGGCTGGACGGCGCGCGTGGCGGGGTGGGCCTGGGAGGCCTGCGCCGTGGCGAGCGTGGCGCGCATCCGGTCGGTGATGTTCGGGTTGGGCGCCGTCGCCACGGCGGCCGTCGTCTGCTGTTCGGCGCCGCCGGGGACCTGAGCAGCCGTAGCCGGCTGGTGGGCCTGGGCGGCGGTGTCCATGCGCCGGTGCACCTCTGCGAGCCGTCCGCGCATCTCGCGTGCGATCGACTCGGCCTGGCGTTGCTGACCCTGCGCGAGAGCGGCGTCGTGCACCGCCTTGGACAGGTTCATCAGCGACCGCAGGAGCGCGGCCTGCCCCACCGGTCCGACGCCTCCGCGTGAGGCGCTGGCCACGAGCATGGTCGTGCCCGACACGGCCACGAGCTGCGCCTTCGGCGTGCTCGTCTCGCGGCCGAACGTCTGCGCGGAACGGCTCAGCGCGTCGGCCGCGTGCGCCATGGCGCCGGGGGTCGGCTCGGTCGCGTCCGACCACGCCGCCAGGGCGCCGGAGGTGCGTCGAGCCACACGTGCCCACGTCTCGCGGTCGTGCGTCGGCACGGCCCGTAGCTGCGCGGACAGGGACTCCATCTCCTTGCTGAACTGCTGCCACACCTCGGGGCGCGGGGCGCTGACCTCTCGCCCCGGTGCCGCGACCCGGCGGGCGCGCTTGGCGGCGTTCCACTCCGCGCCGGCGGCCGCGCGGGACGTCTCGCTCGTGTCCCACTCCGACCGCAGGCGCGGCAGTGTCAGGTCACGTCCCAGGCGGCCACCGCCGTACCAGATCGGGCGCTCACCGTGCACCGGTCGCGACGCGACGCTGTAGCCAGCCACGACGTCGGTGCTGCCCTCGGCGTAGCGGGGTCGCACGAGCACACCGGAGCCGCGCAGCCGGCGAACGAACTCCGCCTCGTCGCTGCTCGCGGCCGCGCACCCGCGTACCTTGCGAGCCAGCGCCACCCGGGGCTGGTCCTCGCGCAGCTGGACGCTCACGAGCCCGACGCGCTGGTGTGAGTCGAGCGAGGACCACGGCGCGAGCTGCTGGCCGGCGGCGATCTTCTTGGAGTGCAACGCCTTGGCTCGACGGCGTGCCTGCGCCTCGCGCTCGCCCATCTCCCACCCGCGTGTAGAACGCTCGGCCGACACCGACTCCAACCGCTCCAACCCGTAGCGCTCCTCCAACGTGCGAGCGACCTTCTGCGCGCGCGAGTAGTCGCGATGGGTCGAGGCCTTGGTGCCGTCCTCGCGCACGAGACTGACGGCGATGTGCACGTGGTCGTTGCCCCCGCCCGAGGGCCCGTGATGGATCGCGACCCACCGGCACGAAGCCTTGCGCGCGGTGTCGTCCTGACCGCTACCGACGTCGGTGCCGGCCTCGTTCACGCGGTCGTCGTTGGCCGCGTCATCGAACCCCATCGCCTGCACGAAGTCGCGCGCGATCTTCTCCCACAGCTCGTCGCTCTTGGCGCCCTCGCCGGCGCGCAGTGCGAGGGACACGTGCCACACGTGACCGCCCTTGACCTCGACGCCGAACGCGCGGTGCGGCTCGTCCACCGTGCGCGCGATCGCGAGCGCGTCGTCACGATTTAACACACCCTCGGGCGCTGTCAGGCGCGTCACCGTGTCCCCGGTGATCACGCGCTGCCCGGTGTGCTCGTTGTGACGTCCTGGACCTGCCAGGTAGACCAGCAGACCGGACACACGGTCGCCGCGCGAGACGTTCGGCATCATCGCCCCATCACCCGCAGCTCCGTCACGAGCTCGGCAATCTGACCGACCAACTCGCGCGCTCGCGCGTGGGTGGTCAGAAGGTCCGCCACGATTTCGCCGTCGATGTTCGCCCGGCGCGCGATCTGGTTC
This sequence comes from Litorihabitans aurantiacus, assembly GCF_030161595.1. Taxonomy (NCBI): domain Bacteria; kingdom Bacillati; phylum Actinomycetota; class Actinomycetes; order Micrococcales; family Beutenbergiaceae; genus Litorihabitans; species Litorihabitans aurantiacus. The sequence goes on along the minus strand of NZ_BSUM01000005.1, from coordinate 19,574 downwards.
ACGTTGTTGCCCACGCCGGCGAGCGTGCGTTGCGCCGCAAGCAACTGGCGCAGCACAGCCTCACGCTCCGACGCGCTCGCGGCTGCCGCCTGCGAGCCACCGGCAAGCGCGGAGTCGATCAGCAGCTTGGGAACGCTGACGCCGTAGCGCTCCGCGAGCACCAGGAGGGCGCCGGCTTCCTCCGTGGTGGCGCGCACCTCGTAGCGCACCTTGCGGCCACCCTCGACGCGCCGGCGCCGGCGCTGGGTGGTCGCACGTGACGGAGCGGGCGTACCCGTCTGCGACGTCTCCGACAACCGATCCACCACCTCTCGGCCCAGCGCAGCGACCCCACCCGGCGTGGGGACCCATGGCCAGCATGGCCCAAGAGCTCCCGGCAGGGCAACCGATCAGCACGGCTGATTATATAGCTTGCTCCGTCCGGGACACCGCTGGCTTTGCAACTCGCCTTACGCCTCGCTGAGGCCGCAGGGGTTCGATACGATCGAGCGGTCGGAGCGCCCGGGGCGCGCACACCGCAAACGCTGAGGAGAACCACCCATGGCTCGCACACCCACACCGGACCAGGCCGTCGAACTCGCTCGCGCGGCACAGGAAACACGCATCGACAGCGTGCGCGAACTCGCGGTGACACGGCAGGCCGTGACCGACGCGCAGGCCGAAAGCGCAGCGCTCCTCGCACGCGCACAGCAGGAGGCCAGCGACCTGGTGAAGAACGCGGAGCTCGCGGACGTGCGCGCCTACGACGCCGCCGTCAACGCAGGATGGAGCCAGGCCGAACTACGGAAGATCGGCCTCCCGCCGGCGGCCAAGACGACGCGCGTCGCGCGTCGTCGCCGGACGGCCGCTGCACCCACCCCCGACCCGGTGCCCCAGTCGGCCGAGCAGGAGCTACAGCAGCACGAGGGACACCCCTCCTGAGGCGCACAGCCCGTTACGGGCGCAGGTTCGTTCGATGACCCCCTGACCACCTGTGGACGGCACGAGCTATCTCCTTCGGGCTCGTCCCGACCACAGGTGGACAGCCGGACCCGACCTACCGCCCGACCACCGCACGCACGTCACCGACACCCTTGACTCACCTCGGGCGTGCGCGTCCCGTGGACGGGCTACCTCCGCGCAGTCTTACCTCTCGCGCCCGTCACTACGTGACGGGCCCCGGCCACGTTGCCGGCCCAGATACGACAGCGCTCGACGCGCCGCTTCATCGCCCCTCAGGCCCTGTCCGGGTGTCGTCGTGACCGGCATGGCTGAGACGTTCGGGCGAGCGAACTCCAGCTCGAGCGTTGCCTCGACACCGACACCTGCCGCCTCGGCCGCGGCCACCTGCTCCGCGCTCGTGCGGTAGCGCTGGAACCGCGTCACGATCGGCGACTCCCGCGCCAGGAGCTCCGAGACTCGCTCCGGCTTGGAGACACCGTCCTGCTCGTAGTACACGCTGCGGGCGTACTCACTCGGCACCCACCGGCCCCCTCGAGGTCGTCACCGCCGGCCAGCACCTGCGCCCGGCCCGACGCCCAGCGTTCACGGATACGAGCCTGAGAAACCTCGTAGGGCACCTCGACATCGATCATCCGCACCTCATACCCCTGCGCCTGCATCTGCTCCAGCAGGCGCCGGCCGTTGCTCTCCGCAGCCAGCACCGTGTCCACGATGATGTCCCGACGCGCCTGGATCGCCTGCCGCGTCAGATCGGCCGCGAGCATCGAAGACTCCCGATGCACCAGCGACGCCAGCTCGAGCGGGACGAACACCTCACCGCGCGCCTCACGGTCACGTACCGCCTGCGGCTTGACGAACGACTCATACGTGCCATCGCTCAGCGCCTGACGCAGCAACAGCTCCTTGAACTCATCGGCATCCACCCGCAGATAGGAGCGCTCACCCTGGCTCAGAGCGGTACGGGCGACCGTGGACTTGCCCGCCCCGGGCGGGCCGGCCAGCACCACCGCTCGCGGCGTCCGCACGCTCACATCCGCCGGGGGCTCCCACTCCCCCACACCCGCGCGCTCAGCTGCCTGTGGAGCCGGAGACGCGCCGGGGTGGGCATCCCGCCCGGGAAGAACCACTCCGGGTTGTTCAGGGTCGATGTCGGGGCGTCCGCGGCCAGCGGGCCGCCACTGACCAGAGCCCGGATCGCTTCAACGTGGTCGTGATCCTCGCGGCTCACGCGCTCGCGTCCGCCGCGACCCGCGCCGCGACCTCCCCGTACAGACCCTCATCGATCAGGCCGTCCATCGCAGCGCGGTACACGTCCCAGATCGTGCCCTCGGGCTGCACCGGCAGGTCCTCGTACGCCTCGTGCTGGGCCATCGGGACGTACTCCCACCGCGTCAGCTCGTCCACGACCTGCTCCCGGCTCAACAGGCCGGCCGCGTACCGCTGACACAACTCACGTGGACTCGCACCCGAGAACCCCGCACGCGCCACCGACCCGCCACGCGCCGTCTTCAACAGCTGAGACACCGCCGACTGACTGATCTGCAACCACTGAGCGATCCGCGTCTGCGAGTACCCCTCCTCCGACAACGCCACCAACTCGCGACGCAGATCCACCTCGTCCAGATCGCGACGGTGTCGCAACTGGACCGCCGCGGCCGCCCTTGGCGGCACCTCTACCAGAGCCATCCCAACCACCTCCTACAAGGCACCTTATACCCATGGCAGCAACTGCGCGCTACACGCGTTGACAGGAGTTCACGCACCCTCCCGGTCACAACGAGGCCTGCAGCCTCACTCAGCCACACACGCTGGTACCACCACGGAATCGCATGATTGCGGCTTCTAGTAGGCCGCCCCCGAGCCCGCCAACTATAGCTTCGCGCCGCCCTAGAAAAGTTACCCGGACGAGTCATGACGAATTCGATCGACGTCAATGCTCGTCGACTCGTCATCGTCCCATAGCACCCAGAAGTCTACGATTATTGGGTAGTTGCGGGAGCCCGCGTCAGATGGATCGAGGTCAAGAGGCGAAATCTTGAGGTCGGAAGTCAGAGCGATCAGCGCCAGCCGCCCGCCAGGGAAAGCGTACTCGCGCCTGACCTCCATGCTCTTATTATCTATTTGGCCGTAAGCATAATCGAGGGTTTCGTCGGTGCTCGCAATAACAAAATTTGTAGCCTGCATAAGAATATCGGAATCGCCGTCCCATGCGTTGACGTCAGAGACGTCGCGCGCAATCGGAATAACGCTCTCTGCCAACAAAGATACTGTTGCGTCTACGGACGCGGAGTAAGCGACCAACTCGCCCTCTGATAACTCTTCCTCAAGCTCTTGTCGTAGGCCATTGGTGCCGGCAAAGTCGGAAGTATTGCCAGAGACCAGAAGGACGCGCTGCTCGCCAGCTGCCCGCTTAGCAGTGAGCCAGATCGACGCATCTCGTGAGCCAATGGCAGAGTCCCCCGAGGCCCTGGCCGGAGGAATTCGATTAGCCTCCCTGAGCAATGAGAGGCGAGCATCCTCCCCGGCGGTCTCGAGGATTGAGAAAGAACTTCGCAGGTCCCCCTCCCATCGCTCGACGATTTCTTCCACGGACGGAATGTATAGATCCCCTCCAGACTCCTCATGGAGACTCCCTAACTTTCTAACCGCAGCCTTGAGTTCGGATATCGCCTGCTCTGCGGCGCGCCGACGCGCCGACGTTGATTCCTCAAGAATCACGTCTGTTATGCATAGTTTGATGTCGGTTGCTTTTGCAATGCGAAGAAGCGCCGAAAGCAGTGGATTGTCTCGGATACTTGCACGCCGCGGCAAGGTGGAGGTGTCAAGCACAATGAGTTCTGGACGCGACCCGGCTTCCGTCATAGTGGCCTACAAAGTCTCGTCGAGACGATTCAGAACTTCACCGGCAAGATCAGCAAAGAGGTTGTAGGTGTCGCGCGCACGAGTGAACTGTGCCCCTCGAGCGAGGGTGCCAGTCAATTCGAAAACAGCGGAACGGTTCCTTTGAGCCATAGGGATCAGGCTGGAAAGGTTTCGCACCTCGCCGATCTTGCCCTCGCGTTCCGGGTGCCTAACGCCCGCCTCGGCGAGTGGCTCCACTACTCCAGCGACATACTGAGCAGGGATCTGGTTCACCCATCGCTTGTATGCCTTCGCGGGCTGCTCTCTATAGACGGCAAACTGCTGGCTGATGTACCCGAGGGGTACTGGGGACCCGACGGGTAGGTCAAATCCCAGCTTGAGCCCCCTCCTCGACGCGGAGTTAGTCGCGATGCGCCACTCATCGACCCACCTACTCACGCTCTCCCCCACGCTGGGAAGCGCCGTCAGCGAGAACAGGTCGGGCGACATGGGAATGACGAATCCATCCGCAGCCAGGAGGGCAGCCCGATTAAACGCCCCAACATTCGGCCCGAGGTCGAGCAGAATGTACTCAGCCCCAACCTGGGCTGCAACACCCCTTGTCAGCCGGTGCACGGCTGTACTAACCCTGAAGCCGCGAGGATTCCCGGCCAGGGCGCTAGTCCATCCTTCAGGAGCTATTTCTTCAAACACGCTTAGATTAATGTGCCCAGGAAGAACCCAGGCGTTGTCTCGAATCTCGATGGGCCTGACAATCTCGATGTCTCCTGACCCTTCGACGAGGGGCGCCAAGCCGTGATAGATAGTCTGTTCGCTATCGTAGACTTCTTCAATCTGCTCATCCCTCAGTGCGATACTCGTCAGATTGGCCTGGGCGTCTCCGTCGACAAAGAGCACCTTCTTCCCCTGACTTTGGAGCGCTATGCCCAGATTGAAAAGCAGGGTGGTCTTGCCGACGCCGCCCTTATGGTTGTAGAAAGCGATGGTCTGCATCGGGTCTCCAGGTTCTGAGGTCGAGCTCGAGGTTACTCCGCTATCACACGTGGACAGGTATCACGTCAGGACGGGGCGTGATTCCAAGGTGTCTATTCAGGCGCCAGCGGCGGCGATGCTCAGTCTGTACTGCTCTGCCTCCGGTTCCACGGCGTACTCCACGAGTGACACTCCGTGGGACTGCAAGGCATCGAGCACGTCGGTCGGTGTGGTGTAGAAGAACTCGCGTCGCTGGTTGATCCTGTTGACCCGCTGCTCGGCGAAGGTGCGGTGCAGCATGTTCTCGATCCCCACAGCGTCTTCGGCGAAGAAGAGCGCGTGGACGTCAAAGGGGAAGGGGACCGAGGCATCGCCGAGCTCCTTCACCCGGTCCATCGGGTCGAGGCGGCGGGTCATGCCGATCTTGACCATGCGCTCCCCCATGGCCCCGAGGTTGGAGATCACGTACACGTAGCCGGCGCGGATGTTCGCGGCGCGGTAGTCGACGTCTTGGATCGCTCGGTCGACGTCGGCGAGCTTGGCCTCGATCTTGGCGGCCTCGGCTTCATCGCCGCGCTGCCGGAGCGCCTCGATCACGTTGAGGTAGTGGTTGCGCTCCTTGTCCAGGCGCTCCTTCTCCTTGGCCAGCTCGGCCTCGGCCTTGGCCTGCTCACGTAGCTCGGCGCGACGCTCACGCTCCAGCTCCTTTTCAACCTTCACTGCGTGGAGGTGTCGCTCCGCCAGGGTCAGCTCCTCGAGCCGGAGGCGGTGGTAGGCGGCGTTGATCTTGAGATCGATCATCGCGCCGTTGCGCTCGACCCGGTCCACAACTCGATCGAGTCGAGCGCGAGCGGTGTCCAAGCCTCCGGCGCGCACGGCCTTGATCGCGTTCTCTGCCTCGGCGTTGTAGGCGGCCAGCATCGTCTTGGCCATGTTCTTCGCGAAGGTCTTGCCCTTGGCCGCTGAACCGTTGAACGTGAAGCTCTCCGAGTACGAGGTAGCCCTGCTCTCCTTGATCAGCTGCTTGTACTTCACCCGCACCTCTGACAACCGGTTCGCCAGGCTGGCCGAGCCCTCGGCGACGTGGTCGAAGTCGAACAGCGACACATCCTGCAGCGACGCGACCGATCGCACCTCGAGCACCTGCTCACGTTCGCGCTGCAGCACGGACCGGGCGCCGGCGACCTCAGCCGTCAACGACTCCAGCTCGCCCCGTCGGCGCGCGATCTCGGCTTCCACCTCGATCAGTTCCATGCCCTTCACCCGGGACAGGGCACCTCGGGCCTGAACGAGCTCGCCCACGACCTGCTCGAGCTTGGCCCGCTCGGCCCCGTACCTGGCAGTGAAGAACTCCGCCCGCTGCCGCCACGCCGCCGCAGCCGACTTCCCCGAGAAGAACGAGAACTCCGCAGGTGCATCCGGCGGACGAGGCTCGTCCTGGAGAGCACGACGATCCTGAGTCCAGCGCTCCCCATCCCACCAGCGCTGCAGCGACGCATCGTCGGGGTCGAGGTACCAGTTCGCAGGCATCATGGACCGGAACCTAACCCACGCCAAGCCATAACGCACCACATGTGCGGCCTTGATGTCTGTAACTACCTAGGCGCGCTAGCAGCACCGCTCGGTCGCAGGCGGGCAGAGTCTCAGGGTCGGCCGGAGTGCCACTAGACGATCCCTCACCGTGCACCCACACCCCAACCCGGCACCTAGACAGATGCTCAGGTCGCGTTGCGCGTATAGGTCGCACGATTTGGTGGGCGGTGAGGGTGCCCTATCTGCAACACTGGGGTAGTGACCGGAACCAGAGTGGGCTACGCGCGGGTGTCGACCACCGGCCAGGACCTCACGGCCCAGCGCGATGCACTCACCAAACTTGGCGTGGCACCGGACCTGATCTACGTCGACCACGGTCTGACCGGACGCAACCGCGACCGTCCCGGGCTGGCCCAGGCCCTCGCTGCCGTCCGCAACGGCGACACCCTGGTCATCACGAAGCTCGACCGACTCGCCCGCTCCCTACCCGACGCGCGCAACATCGCCGACGAGCTCACCGCCAAAGGTGTCGCCCTCGACCTCGGCGGCTCGGTCTACGACCCCGCCGACCCCGTCGGCCGGCTCCTGTTCAACGTCCTGGGCATGGTGGCCGAGTTCGAGGCCGACCTCATCCGCGCCCGCACCCGCGAGGGCATGCAGATCGCCAAGGCAGCCGGCAAGCTCCGTGGCCGCCAACCCACCCTCAGCAAGACCAAGCGCCGCCACCTCATCACTCTCGCCGCCGCCGGCCAGCACACCCAGGCAGAGCTCGCCGAACTCTTCGACGTCTCCCGCACCACCATCTACCGCGAGCTCCGACGCGAGCAGCCCCCACCGACGCCCTGTAGCCCACTCACCACGCGCGAGTGCCCTCTGGCAGGCAGAGTGAAGTCATGGATGCCCCCTCGACCGGCCACCTCATCGCCGCGGCGGCCGTCTCCACCATCGCCCTGGGCCTCTGGCTCTTCGACCGACGGCACCGACGCCGGGCCGGCAAGCCATCCAGCACGAATCCGAACCCTCGCCCCGCGAGACACCTCGCGACCATGACAGCGAGCCTCGCTCTAGGGCTGTGGGTGCTCTACCTCGTACTCACCATCAGCCCATCGGTAGCCGACGGGTTCTTCGGCGTCCCCTCCACGACTGTCCTCCTCGTCGCCGTCGTGATCAACCTCGTCGTCACCTTCCGGACAATTCACAACGGCCCCTACCCCCCGTGGGCGGCAGCCCTCGGGGGTTCCTTTCAGTGCACCCCTCGCCGGGCTGACGTACTGACGATCCTCACTCCCAGGACCAGAGGCTAGCCTCGAAGCGACCGACACCGAACGATCTAGGAGCCCCAGCACCATGGTGCAGAAGACCACCGTGACATTGATCGACGACCTCGACGAAAACATCACCGAGGACGTTCAGACCGTCACCTTCGCCCACGAGGGCAAGACCTACGAGATCGACCTCGGCGCCGAGAACCGTCAGGCACTGGACGACGCGCTCGCCTCCTACAAGGCCGTCGCCCGCAAGGCCGGCCGCTCCACCACCAGCCCCTCCCCCCGGCGCACCCGTGTCGCCTCCGACGCCGGCGCAATCCGCGAGTGGGCTGCCGCCAACGGCATCGAGGTCAACGACCGCGGCCGCATCCCCGCCAACATCCGCGAACAGTTCGACGCCGCCCAGAAGTAGCCACCGCCACCTGAACTGCCGGCCTCGCTGTCGCGAGGACACGAAGCCGAGAGGCACCGAGGGTCGCGGTGTGCACTAACACCACCGTTACTGGTGTTAGATGCCAGGGGGCGGAGATGCCTGTAGCGGGTAGGTAGTGGTGTGTCCCGGTCTCGTGCAGTCGAGATTCTCTCGGTCTCATACGACGGTCCGCCGAAGAACCCACCCAAGATCAGTACAGCTAATTAGGTGAGCTTCTCGATCGCTTCGAGTGCTGCCTTGGTGCCCTGCTCGGTCTGCATGGTCTTGGCGAGGGACGCCACGGCGCCGCGGTAGGCAGAGGTTGCCTGTATCGCCCGTCCGAGGCTCGCTGCGCTTACGCGGCGTCGTGGGATCGGGGCGGGAGCGAGTCCGCGTCGATGCAGCATCGCGCCCCAGAACGGCTGGTCGGCGATGAACGGAACGATGATGGAAGGAGCCCCCGCGCGTGCTGCCGCTTGGACCGTCCCGATACCCCCGTGGTGCATGGCGGCAGACGCCCTCGGCAGAGTCAGACCGTGGGGGACCGATCGCACGACCATGACGTCGGCTCCGCGCAACCGGTCGGGAACATCGACTCCTCCGAGGCCAGTGGCCATGAGAACTCGGTAGCCGTGAGCGTGGGCGGCACTGATCACAGCACGGCCGCGTTCGATCGGGTCGCCAGCCGACATGGACCCGAACCCGGCATAGATGAACGGCCCACCCGCGACGAAATCGCTGACGTCCTGGGGTAGCACCTCCGTTGTGACGGGTTCGATCCACGGGCCCGTGAGGTGGACGCTGGCTGGCCAGTCTGCGGGCCTTTCGAGAAGTGTCGGGGTGATGGGCAGCAGCGTTGCCGCCGGGGACGGGAGTCGCTGGTCGCGGGAGATGCCGAGCTGGCCCGCTGCCTCGTCGAGGGCAGCACCGAACATCGATGAGGCATGCGAAGTCCCGAGGTAGGTGAGCCGGTTGAGGATTCCGAGATCAGCGGTCACGGTGCCGGCGGCGGGGAACGCGCGCGTGGGCGTGACAGCCGGCACCAGCTCGACGAGCACGTGCGGAATGTCGAGAGCAGCGGCGATCAGGGGTGCTGAGAGCACCTTGGGGTGGGCGAGGACCACGTCTGGAACGAACGCAGCGGCTGCACGTGCAGCACCCACGATCACGCCCCGCATGATCGGTTTCACCACCGTGCGGTAGTTGCGCAGCGCCGCGCCGATCGAGACACCCTGATCCCGGATCACCGCTGAGTAGTCCACCCCCAGACTCACGAGATCGACACCTTCAGATGACACCCCAGAGCCGTCCGGACCGGCGACCTGGACGTCATGACCGGCTCGCGCAGCTGTCCGGGCCAGGGCGAGGAAGGGCTCGACGTCGCCGCGTGAGCCGGCAGTCACCAGAAGGATCCTCATAGTTGAACGTCGGCCGATCGGTCAGCTGGTGCTGCGGTGTGCACGCCCGCGAGGGGCCGCGGATCTCGCCGGTCCTTGGCGCATGTGGTCGCGGGCGCGGGCCAGGACGTCAGCGAGGGTCTGGACGTCCTGTCCGGTCAGCGGCGCGAAGAGCATGTCGTTCAGGATCGCGATGTGTCCGGGGAAGACGTCGGCGAGCAGGGAACGCCCGTCCTCGGTGATCGCCACCTCGATGCTGCGCTCGTCCTCGCTCGAGGGCGCCCGCGAGACGAGGCCGCGCTTCTCCAACGTCTGCGCCTGATAGGTCAGCCCGCTGCGGCTGTAGACCACGCCGTCGGCAAGATCCGTCATCCGCAGACATCCCCGCGGTGCATCCCCGAGAGTCGCCAGCAGCTGGAACTGCACGTAGCTGAGGTCGCCGGCCCGCCTGAGCTGCTGCTCGACGGCGTGCCGCAACAGACTGCTGACCTCGATCAGCGCGAAGTAGGCACCTAGTTGCAAGGGGTCGAGTACCGCTGGTGACGTCTTCACCACGTCATCTTACTTCGAGTGCGTAGTAGTTGCTTCGAAGATGGAGTAGGTCTAGGGTCGCCACATCGCTTCGAACTCGAAGCACTACATAGGAGGACATCATGAAGGCAGTGCGTTTCCACGAGACCGGCGGCCCGGAAGTGCTGCGCTACGAGGAGGTCGACCGCCCCGAGGCGGGAGCTGGTCAGGTGCGCGTTCGCGTGGCCGGTGTCGCGCACAACCCGGCCGACGGTGGGATGCGGGGCGGGTTCCTGCCGATCCCGATCACCCTGCCGCACACCCCCGGGTACGACGTCTCAGGCACAGTCGACCAGGTCGGCGACGGCGTCGAGGACCTCTCGGTCGGGCAGGAGGTCGTGGGCTTCATCCCGATGGCCGGGGACGGCGCAGCGGCGCAGTACGTCACGGCTCCTGCTGAATCGTTCGTTCCCGCGCCCGCCACGATCCCGCTCGCTGATGCTGCCGGGTTGCCCTCGGTGGGGCTGACGGCATCTCAGGCGCTGTTCGACGTGGGCGGTCTGACCTTCGGCCAGCGCGTCCTGATCAACGGCGCGGGGGGCCCGGTCGGGGGTATGCCGTGCAGCTCGCCAAGCGCGCGGGCGCGTATGTCATCGCTACCGCCAGCCCGCGCAGCACCGCGTCGGTCGCAGCTCACGGCGCCGACGAGATCGTCGATCACACCCGGAGCGAGGTTCTTAGCGCCGTGACCGAACCCGTCGACCTGCTGCTCAACCTCGCACCCATCACGGCCGAGGACTTCGCGGCCCTCATGGGCCGGGTGCGCGATGGCGGAGTCGTCGTCTCCACCACTCCGATGGTCCCGACCCCGAACGACCAGGAGCGTGACGTGCGAGGAGAAACGATCTTCGTGCAGCCGAACCGCACCGCCCTGTCCGACCTGGTGAAGCTGGTCGACCGGGGCGAACTACGCATCGACATCGCCCGTCATGTGACGTTGATCGACCTGCCCGAGTTGCACAGCCAGGCCGAAGCCGGCCGGGTACACGGCAAGGTCATCGTCCTGCCTCCCACCGACTGATTCAGACCGAGCCCGATTCCGACACAGTTGCCGACCGGCGTGCAGGTCCACCGCGGCGAGCTCCGAGGCGAACCCCACGGGCCCAGCAGCGGAATGGAAGGGCCACTCGCGCCGGTACTAGCCCTGCCGGAACGGCCCCGTCGATCGACGGGGCCGTTCGGCACACCTGGACACGTGCCACACGATGCGCACCGGCACGCGGTGGGGCCCCTAGTCGGTGACTGCGATGGCTTCGATCTCGACGACGAAGTCGGGTGTGAAGAGCGCTTGAACTCCGATGATGGTCACGGGCGGCGCGGGCGTCGGGAATCCGTCGACTTCTTGTGCGTGTGCGATCCCGGCCAGAACGTCCTCCCACATCGAGGGCTGCCAGTCCACGATGTAGAAGGTGAGGCGAGCGATGTCTGCGGGTGCGCCACCGGCGCCGCGGACTCCGACGGCGATGTTGTGCAGGGCGGCTCGGACCTGTCCGGCGAGGTCGGGTGCGGCGGGCTCGAAGTCGGCCGTGACGCCCGCCTGGCCGGCGAGCACGATGAGACGCGAGCCGGTGGCGACCGCGACAGGCGAGTAGTCGGTCTGCTTCAGCAGGCCCTCGGGGTGCGAGAAGTTGACGGGCACAGGATTCTCCGAAGTGTTGGGGAGCCGGCGCCCATCTGGCACGCCGTGATCAGGATCGAGCCTAGGTGTGTCGTGGCAGCTGCGGCAGAGGTCTCTACGGAAGTTCTGAGGTCGGGCAGTGACTGCTACCGGCATGGTCCGGTTCCGTTTCACACGGGAGGATGATGGATGGGTGATCGGTACTGCGGCCCTTTCTCCGCCGTCTGACGGCGGCCCGGCCAGCGTTCCCGCCCCCTCTGCTGGGGCCTCCGCCACGGTGTGGCGGGTGCTCGTGCAGCTCAAGAACCCGGTCCTGGCCGACATTGTCGTTGGCGTGCTGCGCGGGGAGGGGATGGAGGTGCGTCTTGCCGCGCGGGCCGAGGACGTCCTCGCCACCGCTACGGTGCTCGACCCAGACGTCGTGATCCTGAACGCGGGGATCCTCGACGCGGATCCGATTGCCGTGCTGGCAAAGATCCGGAGGGCGCGTCAGGTCCCGGCGCTGCTGGTGACGGGCCCGGGTGAGCACGACCGGCGTCTGCCAGGTGTGACCGCCGGCGGTGATGATTACCTGCGACGCCCGTTCAGCGCTGAGGATCTCGCTGCTCGCGTGCGCGACCTCCTACGCGGCGTGGGGGGCCAGGCGCCCCGCCTGCCCTCGACCTACCGGGTCGGGGATCTCGAGCTCGACGAGATCACGCGCGAGGTGCGACGCGGCGATCAGGAGCTACACCTGTCGATCACGGAGTTCGACCTCTTGCGCCTGCTGATGCGCAACCCCCGACGCGTGATGTCGAAGGCGCAGATCGCCGACCGTGTCTGGCACTACGACTACACCGTCAACCCCAAAACTTTGGATCTCTACATCCACTACCTGCGTCGGAAGGTCGACGCCGACCGGACTCCCTGATCCACAACGTTCACAGCGTGGGGTACGTCCTGCGTCCCGCCCACGGACCCGAGAACGCACCGAGACCCTGAACCGTGTCCGTGAGGATGGTCCGATGAATATCTCGAGTGTGACTGTCGGACTGCCCGTCGCCGATCTAGCGGCAGCAGTTCTTTGGTATCGCAGGGTTCTCGAACTCATCGAGCCGGGTCTTGAGCCCGACGACGACGTGGTGGAGTTCAAGGTGGGACCGGTGTGGCTCCAGCTGGGGTCGGAGCCCACTGCACGTTCGGGCGCCGAGGTCGTGTTGCGCCTGGGGGTCACCAACGCCGCGCTCGAACACGAGCGACTGATGAGCCTGGGGGTCGCCGTCGGACCGCTCCAGCACGTCGAGAGCGCGGTGAACTACTTCGACTTCGTCGATCCGGACGGCAACCGGCTCAGCATCTACTCGTTAGTGCCAGCAGGAGCGTGAGGCAGGTGACGATAGCGGCCCGACTCCCCCGCTTCGACCCAAGACAGCTCGGTCGGTCGGCCCGGAATCGAACCTCTAGAATCAACGGCTGGGCCACCGACGGCCCGTGCGCCCATCACCCCGGGGAGGTGACCACATGCCGTTCCGCAGCAAGCAGACACTCGATCAGTGGCTGGAGGAGTTCACCCCCGCCCACCCCGTGGCCGAAACCGCTCGCGTGGTCATCCAGGACGGGCCGGCCGGGACCGACACCGGTCTGGTCGTGGTCCCGCTGAGCAACGCCACCACCACGGTGTACATGCAGCCCCACGAGCCGGGCGACCCCCGCTGGCGCGTGGTCATCGAACCCCAACCCGACGAAACCATCCTCAGCAGCTCCGAGCTCCACCAGCTGACCGCCGAGCTGCGGACCGCCGCCGAGCTGTGCGCGTACCTCGAGGCCAAGTCCGCCACCCACACCGAGGCGATCCCCGTCGTCCCGTTTACCGAGTCCGAACTCGCCGGCTGAAGCTCTACGACCTCCGACTTATGGAGCCCGGGCTGACACGCCTTCACCTCACGCCAGCGTTCGCTGTAAGCGAAACTTTTGTTAGCGAACATTCTCCCACGGTTACTGCTTTTTCCCTAAGGTCACGTGAGTGAGCGAGGAGGACGCCCGAGACCGGCAGGAGCGCTGGCATCGCGCGGGGCGTCCGTGGTGCTCTCACCTGTGGGCTACCCGCCACGAAGATGGTCTTCTGACCTGCCAGATGTGCGGCACGAGGTGGGAAGTTGGGTCCCCCGCCCCCGCACCCCTCCCTGAGGTGCAGCGCCCGCCTCCCCCGGTCTAGGTGAGAGCCGAGGAGTAGGTCGCCTGGTCCCCTGCCGCTGCGTCAGCGGTCTGTACGTTCGGGTGTCGTGGCAACTCAAGTGTGAAGGTGGTTCCGCCGTCGGGGTTGTTGACCATCGTGACCTCGCCCGAGTGCGCCCGTGCGATGTCCCGTGCGATCGCGAGGCCCAGTCCCATCCCCTGCGTTGCGGTCCGGCGAGCTGTGACCGAACGGAAGCCGCGCTGGAAGAGCTGCGGGAGGTCCTGCGGGTCGATCCCGGGGCCTTGGTCGACCACTCGGACGCGGACGTGGTCGGGCGTCCCCTCGACCAGGACGCGGGTCGTCGTGCCCGCGGGAGGGTACTTCAGCGCGTTGGAGACGAGGTTGTCCAGCACCTGCCGGATGCGCAGGTGATCCACCTCGGCACGCGTGTCACCGATGGGCGTACCCGCCTCCAACGTGATGCCGCGACCGGCGGCCTTGGGCTGGAAGGAGGCGACGCTCTCCCGAACGATGTCCCCGACGTCCGTCGGCGCGAAGTGCGGCTCCGCCTGGGCTTCGATCCCCGCCTGCAGGAGCATCTGGACCAGCGTCGAGAGGTGGGTGGCGTTGCGGTGGATGACCTCCACCGGCCGAGCGATACCCAGCTCCTCCAGGTCCAGGGTGTCCTGGAGCATCTCGGCGAACCCGATGATCGAGGTCAGCGGGGTCCGCAGCTCGTGGGTGAAGGTCAGGATCATCTCCTCGCGGGTGGTGATCGCGTTGACCAGGTCCGTGACGTCATGAGCTGCCAGCACCCACCCGGCGGGGCCGGCGAGACCGTCGAGCTTCGTGGTGGTGAAGGTGACGGCTCGCTGGTCACCGGGCGGACCGAGGTAGAACAGGTCGTGATCGACCATGTCGCCTCGCAGCATCCGCTCCATGGGCTGCTCACCGAGGTCCACGGGTGTGACCTGGTCGGACTGGTAGATGTGCTGCGCGCTCACGGTCTCGGCGTCGTAGCCGGCACGCTGAGCGAAGCCGGTCATCGCCTTGTTGCGGACCTCCACCCTGCCGGCGGTGTCGTAGTAGGTCACCCCGGTCTCGATCGCATCGGCGACCACCTGCGCGGTGTTGACCGCCGCCCGCGCCTCCAGCAGTGCCTGTTGAAGCTGGACGCGCTGAAGCCAGGCGTGCCGGGCCGACAGGTACACCACCGTGGCCACCGCGACGAGGGCCAGGATCTGGACAGCCGCACTGGCCCACGTCGCCGCCACAGCCCTGCTCGACCCCAGCGCGAGAGCCGTCAGGATCGGGGGAACCCCGACCGCCAAGAGATACGGGCCACGGCGCGCCCTGAATCCGTAGCTCAGGTGCAGCGCCGGCAGCATCATCAGACCCACCATTGAGGGAGTCGTGGGCCACGACGCGTAATCCACCCCCGCCACCACCACCATGTGCACCACCGCACCACCGATCAAGACCCCCTCCCCCAACCGGGAGACCAGAAGACCCGTCGCAGCTGTCGCGCATGCCGCCGCCACCCCCGCCGCCACATACGGCCACGTCGGCCCCGCCTCAGTCACGGCGCCGGCCACCAGCGCTACCGCGAGTGTCACCAGGAACGGTGCCTGGGTGCGCCACAGCACCGTCCGCACCGGCAAAGGCGGCACAAGCGCCTCAACATCAGCCATCGACGACATCCCGCCATGCTACGACCGCACGTTTGCTTTTCCCTTTCCTGGGCTCAGGTTGTGCCCTGGCTGGGAACTTCGCTCGCGCGCCGATCGGACGAGAGGTTGCGGCTCCCCCTCTCCGGCGACCGGATCTAACATCACTGTTACCACTGTTGAGAGTGTGGTCTGGGACGAGCGGAAACTCGTGCTCACCGCGGCCGACAAGCGGAAAGATTCGTACACGGGTTGTGGACACTCCCCCGCCGGCGTGTCTCGCGGCGGCCGGCGGACGTGCGCAGCCGACCGTTTGCGGACGCCGACCTGCGCGGAGCTCGCGTCCGCTGATGGTCGAGCCGGCCTGGCCGATGGCGACGTACGGGAGGCTCAGCGCGTGAAGCCTGTCCGGAGTCGTCCGCCCGCGCTTTCGAGCTCGGCGGCCGCTGCGGCATGGAAGGCGTCGAAGTCGCCGGCGACGTACGGGTCGGTCAGGCGAGCTGCGCGCACCGCATCCCATCGACGCAGTTCGCGGGAGAGGTGTTTGCCGGTGCCGATCCAGCGGTGGTTAGTAATGAGCGCGAGGGACGCGACCTGTCGCAGCAGCTCGGCTGCGACCACGCGGCGCTCAACGTCGTCGGTCACGTCGGCGAGATCGTCGACGAGGTCGGTGATGGCATAGCGCAGGAGGTTGACGTCGGCGTCTTCGGGCTGAGGGCCGCGGTCGTACGTCTCGGCCCAGCGTTCGCGGAGCTGCTCCAATACCTCGTCGCCGGCGAGCACCCGACCCTCGAGCAGCATCCGCACGATTACGGGCCGCCACTGCTCGACGCCGCGCTGCGCCCACCGCTCGAAGCCCACGGGCGTGTATGCGAACACCTCGACCGCCTCGCCCTCGTGGGCGTACGTGGCGGCGAGCGAGTCGGCACCGTCGGCTAGGAACCCGTCAGGGCCGAGCAGCAACAGGTCGACATCGCTCGACGCCGTCCGCTCGTTACGCACGGTGCTGCCAGCGACGATCACGCTTGTCGCATCGGGGAACCGCTCCGCGACGAAACGTCCCACGACGTCCTCGTACCAGGTGCGCATGCGTCGAGGGTAGGCATAAGCCAATGTGAACCACTTCGTCTCACCCACGGCACGTCACGACCTTTCGGGACGCAGGGTCAGCGGTGTCGGCAGCGGGTGTAGGCGTTGATGGTCGCGATACTGCTGGCTACGACGATCGCTGTCCCTACAGACGCGCAGATGGTGGGGACCCAGTCCGTTCGTAGATGGTGACGCTGGCGGCGGTGTGACGTGAACGATCCACTGAACGACAAGCTGAATCTCGCCCGACCCGCCAACAAGCTGCACCCCACGGTGTCATCCGGCACGTAGTTGAGCTCGTAGGGCCGTGCCATCAGCACCCGGCGGGCGCCCGTAAGTGGCCCGGTAGTCACGCGAGAAGTGCGAGGCGCTGAGGTAGCCGACCCGCACGCTGGCCTGGGCAGCGGAGAGTCCGTCGACGACCATGGCCCGCCGGGCCTCCCCCAGGCGTAGCCGCTTGAGGTAGTGCATGGGGGTGAGCCCGGTCAGCTCACGAAAGCGGCGTCGCAGCGTGGCCGGGCTGGTCCCGGCCGCGGACGCGATGCTCTCGACGGTCCAGGGATCAGCCAGCGCCTGGTCCATACGCGCGATCGCGGCACCGACGACGTCGGCCCGGGCGTGCTCGGCGGCGGCGAGTAGACGTGGAGCCTGATCGCTTTGCAGCAGCCGCAGGACGATCTCCCTGCTCAGCAGCGGTGCAAGGACCGCCGCCTCCTGGGGTGCGTCCAGCAGTGTCAGGAGCCGTTCGACTGCATCGGCGAGCTCGTAGGTCATCGTCCCGAGGCGCGCTGGCTGGTCATCGCCGCGTTGCCGGGGCAGCTGCGCCGCGACCTCCACCACTACAGCGGGGTCAAGACGCCAGTTCACCGACAAAAGTCCCCCTGCTGACCGACCTCGAGCACGCGCGCGATCAGCGGTAGATCTACTGGGGTGATCAGAAACCGGTCCGGCCCCCACTCCTGATGGCCCAGCTCGTCGTCTCCCGATAGCTTGCGACCGGTCAGCACCAACGACAACGACGGCGGGTAGCGCACGAACAGCATCGGGGTAGGCGTCAGGGTCCGTCCCAGCAGCAGCCCGAGCTTCGCGGCTCGGTGGGGGTGGTCGATGTGGTGCCGGACTCGCTCAGCAGAGCGCTCCAAGCTCGCCGCGGCGCGGGTATCCATTGCCCCATCCAACCCGACGGGCAAGAAGTTGACCGGATCGGGCAATCCCGCGCACGCGAGAGCGGGGATCGTGGAGGCATGACAACACCCCCTCCGTCCTGACCGATCTGCCGCGCGATGAGCGTCTCGTCGGCCGCACCGCCATCATCACCGGGTCCTCGAGCGGGATCGGGGAAGCCATCGCGCACGTCCTGGCTGCCTCCGGTGCACATGTCCTGGTCCACGGGCGAGACGCCGAGCGAACCGGGTCGGTGGCCGACGCCATCACCACAGCCGGCGGCCGCGCCACGGCGCTGACGGCTGATCTGGCCGCGAGCCCCGCTGCGGTCCGTGACTTCGCCGCACGCGCGAGCCAGGCCCTGGGTGGAAGCGTCGACATCCTCGTCAACAACGCCGGAATCTTCCCCGTGGGCCCGACCGCTTCCCTTCCCGACGAGGACGTCGCTGCACTCCTGGCCACCAACGTGCGCGTTCCGCACGACCTGGTGGGCGCGCTCGCCCCCGGGATGGTCGAGCGAGGCCGCGGCGCGATCATCAACATCACCTCCTGGATGGCCCATATCGGCACGCCGGGCGTGGGGATGTACCCCGCCACGAAGGCCGCCCTGGAACAGCTCACCCGGGCCTGGGCCGCCGAGTACGGTCCCGACGGGGTTCGCGTGAACGCAGTGGCACCCGGTGCGACCATCACCCCCGGCAACCAGGCCACGGTCGAGATCCTGGAAACGCTGACGGCGCCCTCACCGGCAGGCAAGCCCGGGAGCGTCATCGACATCGCGCACGCTGTGCGGTTCCTGGCCTCAGACGAGGCGGCCTACGTGCACGGCACCATCCTGGACGTCGACGGCGGCATCGTCGCGGCCCGGGTGAGCTAGAGGCACAACTAAGCCGTGACGAACACCCAGAACGTCACAGCCGCGAAGGGAACGACCACATGAAGATTGCCATCGTGACCGGGGCGACCCGCGGACTGGGGCGCCACATTGCGGCCACCCTGGCCAGCGCCGGAACCGCCGTCATCGCCACCTACCGGTCAGACCCCAAGCCGGTCGAAGAGATCGTCGCTCAGATCCGCGCGACGGGCCACGAGGCCACATCCCTCCAGCTCGACGTCGCCAGCATCGACTCCATCACCTCCTTCGCCACCGCGGTCCCCGACACCACCCAGACCCTCTGGGGCCGGCGGACCGTCGATGCCCTGGTCAACAACGCCGGTGTCGGACGCTTTGGACCGCTGGACACCATCACGCCTGACGACCTCGAGGCCCTGTGGCGCACGAACGTGCGCGGCCCTTTCCTGCTCACACAGGCGATAGCGCCGATCCTGTGCGACGGTGGCGCGATCGTGAACATCACCTCCTCGGCCTCCCAGCAGGTGGGCACCGGGATGGCCGCCTATGCCGCTTCCAAAGCCGCGCTCGACACCCTCTCGCGCAACCTGGCGCACGAGCTCGGTCCGCGAGGTATCCGGGTCAACGCCCTGGCTCCCGGGCCCACCGCCACCGACTTCAACGGTGGCGCCATGCGGGACGACCACAACGTGCGGGCGTTCCTTTCAGACAACACCGCCCTGGGAAGAGTGGGCGACCCCCAAGAAATCGCCGACGCCGTGCGCGCCCTGCTCTGCACCGACCTGCGGTGGGTCACCGGTGAACGCATCGAGGTCTCCGGCGGCGTGCGCGTCTAAACCCAGGGCCATCACCGCTCCGCCCCCAACCATCCCTGACCGGTAAACGATCGATTCCGGCTACCTGTGGAGACTCGCCAACGACCTATTCCCCCGCGGCGTCGAGTCCGCCGCTAGCCTCGACGGCCATGGGGCCACAGGGGACGCAGCGACGGTGGGAGCGAGCAGGACAGCCGTGGTGCGCTCACCAGTGGGTTGAGCGCTGCCGCGACGCGGACGGCCCCACGAAGCAACTG
>NZ_BSUM01000004.1 GCF_030161595.1 Litorihabitans aurantiacus | reverse complement strand
GACGTCATGAGCTGCCAGCACCCACCCGGCGGGGCCGGCGAGACCGTCGAGCTTCGTGGTGGTGAAGGTGACGGCTCGCTGGTCACCGGGCGGACCGAGGTAGAACAGGTCGTGATCGACCATGTCGCCTCGCAGCATCCGCTCCATGGGCTGCTCACCGAGGTCCACGGGTGTGACCTGGTCGGACTGGTAGATGTGCTGCGCGCTCACGGTCTCGGCGTCGTAGCCGGCACGCTGAGCGAAGCCGGTCATCGCCTTGTTGCGGACCTCCACCCTGCCGGCGGTGTCGTAGTAGGTCACCCCGGTCTCGATCGCATCGGCGACCACCTGCGCGGTGTTGACCGCCGCCCGCGCCTCCAGCAGTGCCTGTTGAAGCTGGACGCGCTGAAGCCAGGCGTGCCGGGCCGACAGGTACACCACCGTGGCCACCGCGACGAGGGCCAGGATCTGGACAGCCGCACTGGCCCACGTCGCCGCCACAGCCCTGCTCGACCCCAGCGCGAGAGCCGTCAGGATCGGGGGAACCCCGACCGCCAAGAGATACGGGCCACGGCGCGCCCTGAATCCGTAGCTCAGGTGCAGCGCCGGCAGCATCATCAGACCCACCATTGAGGGAGTCGTGGGCCACGACGCGTAATCCACCCCCGCCACCACCACCATGTGCACCACCGCACCACCGATCAAGACCCCCTCCCCCAACCGGGAGACCAGAAGACCCGTCGCAGCTGTCGCGCATGCCGCCGCCACCCCCGCCGCCACATACGGCCACGTCGGCCCCGCCTCAGTCACGGCGCCGGCCACCAGCGCTACCGCGAGTGTCACCAGGAACGGTGCCTGGGTGCGCCACAGCACCGTCCGCACCGGCAAAGGCGGCACAAGCGCCTCAACATCAGCCATCGACGACATCCCGCCATGCTACGACCGCACGTTTGCTTTTCCCTTTCCTGGGCTCAGGTTGTGCCCTGGCTGGGAACTTCGCTCGCGCGCCGATCGGACGAGAGGTTGCGGCTCCCCCTCTCCGGCGACCGGATCTAACATCACTGTTACCACTGTTGAGAGTGTGGTCTGGGACGAGCGGAAACTCGTGCTCACCGCGGCCGACAAGCGGAAAGATTCGTACACGGGTTGTGGACACTCCCCCGCCGGCGTGTCTCGCGGCGGCCGGCGGACGTGCGCAGCCGACCGTTTGCGGACGCCGACCTGCGCGGAGCTCGCGTCCGCTGATGGTCGAGCCGGCCTGGCCGATGGCGACGTACGGGAGGCTCAGCGCGTGAAGCCTGTCCGGAGTCGTCCGCCCGCGCTTTCGAGCTCGGCGGCCGCTGCGGCATGGAAGGCGTCGAAGTCGCCGGCGACGTACGGGTCGGTCAGGCGAGCTGCGCGCACCGCATCCCATCGACGCAGTTCGCGGGAGAGGTGTTTGCCGGTGCCGATCCAGCGGTGGTTAGTAATGAGCGCGAGGGACGCGACCTGTCGCAGCAGCTCGGCTGCGACCACGCGGCGCTCAACGTCGTCGGTCACGTCGGCGAGATCGTCGACGAGGTCGGTGATGGCATAGCGCAGGAGGTTGACGTCGGCGTCTTCGGGCTGAGGGCCGCGGTCGTACGTCTCGGCCCAGCGTTCGCGGAGCTGCTCCAATACCTCGTCGCCGGCGAGCACCCGACCCTCGAGCAGCATCCGCACGATTACGGGCCGCCACTGCTCGACGCCGCGCTGCGCCCACCGCTCGAAGCCCACGGGCGTGTATGCGAACACCTCGACCGCCTCGCCCTCGTGGGCGTACGTGGCGGCGAGCGAGTCGGCACCGTCGGCTAGGAACCCGTCAGGGCCGAGCAGCAACAGGTCGACATCGCTCGACGCCGTCCGCTCGTTACGCACGGTGCTGCCAGCGACGATCACGCTTGTCGCATCGGGGAACCGCTCCGCGACGAAACGTCCCACGACGTCCTCGTACCAGGTGCGCATGCGTCGAGGGTAGGCATAAGCCAATGTGAACCACTTCGTCTCACCCACGGCACGTCACGACCTTTCGGGACGCAGGGTCAGCGGTGTCGGCAGCGGGTGTAGGCGTTGATGGTCGCGATACTGCTGGCTACGACGATCGCTGTCCCTACAGACGCGCAGATGGTGGGGACCCAGTCCGTTCGTAGATGGTGACGCTGGCGGCGGTGTGACGTGAACGATCCACTGAACGACAAGCTGAATCTCGCCCGACCCGCCAACAAGCTGCACCCCACGGTGTCATCCGGCACGTAGTTGAGCTCGTAGGGCCGTGCCATCAGCACCCGGCGGGCGCCCGTAAGTGGCCCGGTAGTCACGCGAGAAGTGCGAGGCGCTGAGGTAGCCGACCCGCACGCTGGCCTGGGCAGCGGAGAGTCCGTCGACGACCATGGCCCGCCGGGCCTCCCCCAGGCGTAGCCGCTTGAGGTAGTGCATGGGGGTGAGCCCGGTCAGCTCACGAAAGCGGCGTCGCAGCGTGGCCGGGCTGGTCCCGGCCGCGGACGCGATGCTCTCGACGGTCCAGGGATCAGCCAGCGCCTGGTCCATACGCGCGATCGCGGCACCGACGACGTCGGCCCGGGCGTGCTCGGCGGCGGCGAGTAGACGTGGAGCCTGATCGCTTTGCAGCAGCCGCAGGACGATCTCCCTGCTCAGCAGCGGTGCAAGGACCGCCGCCTCCTGGGGTGCGTCCAGCAGTGTCAGGAGCCGTTCGACTGCATCGGCGAGCTCGTAGGTCATCGTCCCGAGGCGCGCTGGCTGGTCATCGCCGCGTTGCCGGGGCAGCTGCGCCGCGACCTCCACCACTACAGCGGGGTCAAGACGCCAGTTCACCGACAAAAAGTCCCCCTGCTGACCGACCTCGAGCACGCGCGCGATCAGCGGTAGATCTACTGGGGTGATCAGAAACCGGTCCGGCCCCCACTCCTGATGGCCCAGCTCGTCGTCTCCCGATAGCTTGCGACCGGTCAGCACCAACGACAACGACGGCGGGTAGCGCACGAACAGCATCGGGGTAGGCGTCAGGGTCCGTCCCAGCAGCAGCCCGAGCTTCGCGGCTCGGTGGGGGTGGTCGATGTGGTGCCGGACTCGCTCAGCAGAGCGCTCCAAGCTCGCCGCGGCGCGGGTATCCATTGCCCCATCCAACCCGACGGGCAAGAAGTTGACCGGATCGGGCAATCCCGCGCACGCGAGAGCGGGGATCGTGGAGGCATGACAACACCCCCTCCGTCCTGACCGATCTGCCGCGCGATGAGCGTCTCGTCGGCCGCACCGCCATCATCACCGGGTCCTCGAGCGGGATCGGGGAAGCCATCGCGCACGTCCTGGCTGCCTCCGGTGCACATGTCCTGGTCCACGGGCGAGACGCCGAGCGAACCGGGTCGGTGGCCGACGCCATCACCACAGCCGGCGGCCGCGCCACGGCGCTGACGGCTGATCTGGCCGCGAGCCCCGCTGCGGTCCGTGACTTCGCCGCACGCGCGAGCCAGGCCCTGGGTGGAAGCGTCGACATCCTCGTCAACAACGCCGGAATCTTCCCCGTGGGCCCGACCGCTTCCCTTCCCGACGAGGACGTCGCTGCACTCCTGGCCACCAACGTGCGCGTTCCGCACGACCTGGTGGGCGCGCTCGCCCCCGGGATGGTCGAGCGAGGCCGCGGCGCGATCATCAACATCACCTCCTGGATGGCCCATATCGGCACGCCGGGCGTGGGGATGTACCCCGCCACGAAGGCCGCCCTGGAACAGCTCACCCGGGCCTGGGCCGCCGAGTACGGTCCCGACGGGGTTCGCGTGAACGCAGTGGCACCCGGTGCGACCATCACCCCCGGCAACCAGGCCACGGTCGAGATCCTGGAAACGCTGACGGCGCCCTCACCGGCAGGCAAGCCCGGGAGCGTCATCGACATCGCGCACGCTGTGCGGTTCCTGGCCTCAGACGAGGCGGCCTACGTGCACGGCACCATCCTGGACGTCGACGGCGGCATCGTCGCGGCCCGGGTGAGCTAGAGGCACAACTAAGCCGTGACGAACACCCAGAACGTCACAGCCGCGAAGGGAACGACCACATGAAGATTGCCATCGTGACCGGGGCGACCCGCGGACTGGGGCGCCACATTGCGGCCACCCTGGCCAGCGCCGGAACCGCCGTCATCGCCACCTACCGGTCAGACCCCAAGCCGGTCGAAGAGATCGTCGCTCAGATCCGCGCGACGGGCCACGAGGCCACATCCCTCCAGCTCGACGTCGCCAGCATCGACTCCATCACCTCCTTCGCCACCGCGGTCCCCGACACCACCCAGACCCTCTGGGGCCGGCGGACCGTCGATGCCCTGGTCAACAACGCCGGTGTCGGACGCTTTGGACCGCTGGACACCATCACGCCTGACGACCTCGAGGCCCTGTGGCGCACGAACGTGCGCGGCCCTTTCCTGCTCACACAGGCGATAGCGCCGATCCTGTGCGACGGTGGCGCGATCGTGAACATCACCTCCTCGGCCTCCCAGCAGGTGGGCACCGGGATGGCCGCCTATGCCGCTTCCAAAGCCGCGCTCGACACCCTCTCGCGCAACCTGGCGCACGAGCTCGGTCCGCGAGGTATCCGGGTCAACGCCCTGGCTCCCGGGCCCACCGCCACCGACTTCAACGGTGGCGCCATGCGGGACGACCACAACGTGCGGGCGTTCCTTTCAGACAACACCGCCCTGGGAAGAGTGGGCGACCCCCAAGAAATCGCCGACGCCGTGCGCGCCCTGCTCTGCACCGACCTGCGGTGGGTCACCGGTGAACGCATCGAGGTCTCCGGCGGCGTGCGCGTCTAAACCCAGGGCCATCACCGCTCCGCCCCCAACCATCCCTGACCGGTAAACGATCGATTCCGGCTACCTGTGGAGACTCGCCAACGACCTATTCCCCCGCGGCGTCGAGTCCGCCGCTAGCCTCGACGGCCATGGGGCCACAGGGGACGCAGCGACGGTGGGAGCGAGCAGGACAGCCGTGGTGCGCTCACCAGTGGGTTGAGCGCTGCCGCGACGCGGACGGCCCCACGAAGCAACTGGCCTGCCGCACGTGCGGTGCCACCTGGTGCCTGGGCGACCCTGCACCACCCCCGAGAGGCGCTACCCCGCGACAGTCCGCACCAGCAGGCCGGTGACGATCGTTTCCGGCGCTAGTCGGGACGGTTTGCGTAGAACTCTTCGGAGTACAGAAGGCATCGTCGGCACGCCTGAGGTGCGACGTCGGCCTGGCTGGTACCCACCGGCGGCGACAGGGGTTCGGCGTCGAGGTTGAGCGTCGCGCTGGTTCCGCAGGCGGGCGAGCTGAGGTCGTCTGGCGGGTAGGTCCCGTGTGCGATCCAGGGCACGTCCTCGGCGGTCATGTGCCACTTGCCTCGGCCACTCGCCGGCGGGTGAAGCTGCACCGCCCGCTGCACTGAACCCGGTTCTGGCGGGGTGGGTGCTCGGCGCCGCGGTGCGACGGCGGCGCACACCTGCGCGAACTCGGCGCGGGCTTCCTCGATGTTCACCGGACGGCCGGCCAACCGGGTTAGGAACTCCTCGACGGAGAAGGACCACAGGTAGCCCTGGCGCGCGAAGTACCAACCCACCGCTGTGATGGCATGCCGGTCGTCGGTATCGGCCAGGAGGTAGCCGAGCACCTGCCAGCCGTACCGGCGTCCCAGCGCGGCGGTCTGAACACACTTGACCTCGATCAGCGTGCCGTCTGTCACGAGGTCGCCGTCGGCTCCTCGGAGGTCGCGGCTGCGGGCGAAGGACGGATTGCCGGTGAACGAGGTGGGGCGGACCAGCGCAGGAGCGCGATCGCGCGCGAGGGCAATCAGTGCGCTCACGTCGTCCGCGAGTCGGCCGTCAATGAGTGCCAGCAGCTCCGGCAGGGGCGCGCCGGGTGGCAGTTGCCAGATCGGCAGGTCTCCCACCTTCGGATTGAGGATGCCTCCCATGCGGTAGGCCTGTTCGTACAGAGCCAGGACCCCGCACAGACGCGCCAGCTCGCGCTCCTGGTCGACGTCGAGTCCGCGGGTGAGTAGTTGGTGGTGCAGGGCATCGAGGGCCGTGACGAGCTGCAACCAGCCGGAGTCGGCAGCGCGCCCCCTGCGGTCGGCGCATCTTGTCGTCCCAGCCCTGGAACGCCGTTGTGGTGCTGAGGTCCAGCGGTCCGAGCTCCAACCGCAAGCGGTAGTCGAAAGCCGTGCCGGCCACGCGCCAGGGATAGCCCTCGCCGTCGACCGGGAGCGCGACGGCGCGACCGGGCGAGAACGCGGCCAGGTCCGTGATCGTGAGTGGCCCCAACGGGCCAGCGATGACGCTCGGCGGCGTGCTCACGTCGGCATACTTCAGCTCTCCGACGTGAGGGAAGCGCTCTTCGAAGAAGCGGCGGACGGGAGAGGTCTTATCGTCCACGTGCTGGGTCAGCGACACCTCCGATTGTGTCCCACCGGCCCACGCCTTGATCGCGACGCCAGGCCCGGACGATCGCTGACCTAGCGCCGGGTGACGGCGCCGGCCCACACCCACGCTCGGCCGGTGCGGTAGTGCTCATCCCGGTAGGTCACGTGCACGGCGACGTCGGTCCACTCGTCGGCCTCGCCGTCGAACTGCGTCCAGCCGAACCGAGCTCGGGGTATCCACACCCGGACCGGGATCGGCTCATCACACCGTCGCACCGGTCCCCCGTACGCGGCCGGCGGTAGCCGGATCGGTCCCTCACGCATCGGCACCTGATCGGGGTAACGGCCTTCACCTGTCACACCCCAAGTCGAACACGCGTACGAACCGCGTGGCGAGGACCGACGCGCCTCAGGTCCGCTCGACGCGGATCGCGACCGCACGCCGGCCCTCGGGCACGCGCGCGAGCGCGTCATCGCGTGCGGCCTCGTAGCTCTCCGCCGTCGCGCTCACGTGGCCGTAGTCCACCGGGCCGGGCGCGAGGGCCCTCGGGGCGGTAGTCACGGTGACGGTCGCGCGCACAGATGCAGGGTAGGCGTCGGTGGCGTTTCCGGGCCGCTCATCGTCCGCGAGCGACGTCGGGCGTCAAGGGCGCTGCGCGTCACTGCGTGATCGGGCGGTGCCCGACCCTGGACACCTCTCCCCGCTCGCCGGGCCGCTGGCTATGGGAAACGACGCCCTATCCCGGTCAGGGTCAGTTGCGGGTGGCTCGTTCGGCTCGGCGCTGGGCTCGCAGCTCTTCGCGCCAGGCGCGGGCCGCGTCCCGCACGGCGCCGACGGCGTGCCGCTCGGGGCCGTCACGGCCGTCGAGCCCTGCGCCGCCGGGGGCGCGGAACTTGGTGTGGTCGTAGAACTCCTGCACGAGCTCTTCCAGCACCACGGCGCGGTCGTAGAGGTCGGGGGCGGCCTCCTGGGCGCGCAGGTACGCCCGTAGCGCGTCACGTGCTGCCAGGGCCTCGGGCGATTGCCCGGGCAGGCGCTTCACCCCTGCTGCCCCAGGAGCTCCCGCAGCGCGCCGGTGTCGATGCAGGCTTCCGTGTGCACCAGCGTGGGCGCCTCGACGTCCAGGGTGGTGTCGTAGGGCAGCGCGACGGCGGTGTGGACCTCCTGCACGAGGGTCGCGGCGATCCGGCGTGCTCGGCCGGCCTAGCCGGCCCTCTCGGCATCGCGCAGCCCCAGGGCGAGGGCGGCGATCAGCTCGTGGTCCTCCTTCGGGTTCTCGCTCATGGTGCCTCTCCTATCACTCGGGTCTGACAGGCCGGCGGGGTTGCCGGTCACTCCCCCATCGGGCGGCCGGTGGGTATCTGGCCGGGGCCGATCGGGTCCCACGCCTGGCCGGCGTTGTACTCGCGCTCCAACCGCTCGACCTCGGCCAGGCAGGCGCGAGCGATGAAGTCCGACAGGCCCCGCACCCCGGTCTGCGCCTGGGTGTTGAGCAGAGCCGCACGCATCCGGGCGGCGTCCTCGGCCGGCTGGTAGAAGCTGACCTTGTTCCCGCCGCTGCCACGTCGAGCGGGACGGGCGCCGGCCGGCGCCGCCTCGGGCGCCGTCGCCTCGACGGCGGGCGCCGGCGGCGCCGTAGCGGTGGGCGGTGCTGTCTCGACGGGTGCGGGTGCTACGGGGCTGGTGCCGGCGAGGGAGGAACGGCGAGGGGTGGGGCGGTTGCTGGTCATGCTCGGGCTCCTTCGATCGCGGTCAGGTGGTCGCCGTAGGTGGTCGCCAGGGCGTGGGCCTCGGGGCTGTTCCACTGGTCCAGTCCGCGGGCTGCCTCGGTCGCGTCCGCGATGACCACGCGCTTGGGGATCGGTGGGAGCAGGACGGGGAACCCTCGGGCCTGGCCGGCGGCTTGCAGCTCCTCGAGCCAGGTCTGACCGGAGATGGTGCGTTCCTCGTGCTGGTTGACGATCACGCCGGCGATCGTCAGGGAGGGCGCGTAGTAGCGGCGCACGTTGTCGATCGTGTCGAGCAGCTGCGAGAGGCCGGAGAGGGACCACTGCTTGCTGTGGGTGACGATCACGACGCCGTCGGCGGCCGTTAGGCCGTTGATGGTGAGCTGGTCCAGGCTCGGGGCGCAGTCGATCAGGATCAGGTCGTAGTCCTCGCGGACCTCGGCCAGGGCCTCGCGCAGGCGGCCCTCTCGGCCGGCGCCGGCGATCACGAGCTCATCGCGCACGACGCCGAGAGTCACGCCGGCGGTCGGCACGACGTCGAGCCCGTCCCACACCCCCGGCACGATCACGTCGCGCAGCGTCTCGCTCGTGCGTGCGCTGAGGGCGTCGGCCAGGCCGGCCTGGTCCCCCGCGACCTCCTCGGCGGCCGCGACGGCGGTCAGGTTGCCCTGCGGGTCCAGATCGACCACGAGCACGCGGCGGCCGCGCGTGACGGCGGCACGGGCGAGATGGAACGTGGTGGTGCTCTTGCCGACTCCGCCCTTCTGGTTGCACAGGGCCAGGATGCGAGCTGTCATAGGTGTTACCTCCAAGGGTGCTAACAGTACCGTTAGTGCCGGGCGCTACGCGACTTCTAACAGTGGCGTTGGGGGTGATGGAATCGTTAGAGGTGCTTCACGGGACGAGGGAAAGTGCCTTGATGCGGTCGGGGCGGAAGCCGGCCCAGTGGTTGTCGTCGTCGCCGTCCACGACCACGACGGGGGCCTGGGCGCAGCCCAGCTCCTCGGTGACGTAGGCGAGCATGTCGGCCTGCTCGGGGGCGGTGAGGTCCTTCACCTGGTAGCTGACGCCGTGCTTGTCGAGCGCCCGCGTGGTCGCGGTGCACTGCACGCAGTTGGGCTTGCTGTAGACGGTGACGGTGAACATTCGGAACTTCCTTCCGGCTATGTGTTCTAACAGTACCGTTAGAACCAACTGCGGTCAATGGTCGATCCGTGGCCTTGGGCTCCTCCGGAATGGTCGCGAGCCGCGGTGAGTTCGTGGCCGGGCCGGGGGAGCGCGAGGGGGCCGACCCCTCGCCCGGCCCCTCTCGGGGCCGGGCTGCCTGGGTCAGGCGGCGGGGCAGGCGGGGGAGTGGGGCTCGGAGATGTGCGCCCCGCACGCGCGGCACCCGTCCTCGCTCGTGTAGCCGCTGGCGACCTCCTCCCACACTCGGCCTGTGGGGACGAAGAGCGCGACCCCCTGGCCCTCGTACGCGGCGATCACGACCGGCACGGGCTCGCCGTCGCCCTCGTCGTCGGCGCTGCGGTCGAACACGAGCCCGTCGCGGATCTGGATTCCCTCGCCGTTGGCGTCGCGGCCGTCGCCCTTGTGGATGAAATCGAGCATGGTCGCGGACGTGAAGCCGACAACGGGGGAGCCGTTCCAGCGCTCGCCGGTGTCGATCGCGGGGTACGGACGGCGGGTGACGGGGCCGAGAATCGCGGTGGTGCGCATTTGTCCTCCAAGGGTGGTAACAGTGGTGTTAGAACGGGTCAGGCGAACGGGCACGCGGGGGCGTGGGGGGCGGCGGTGTGGCTGCCGCAGTCGATGCACTCGTCGGCGGCGCCGTAGGTCGCCTTCTCGCGAGGGGTGACGCAATCGTGGGCCAGGCCGTAGGTGTGCTCGACGTCGCCGCGTACGGGGCGGAGGTAGCGCACGGTCACGAACGTGTCGCGCTCGCCCTGGAATCGGCGGGTGATGATGCCGGGGGCCAGGCACGTGCCCCGCTCGCCTGCGGCCAGGGCGTAGACCGCGCGGCCGGTGGTTAGTCCAGTGGTGCTCATTTTTCCTCCAAGGGTGGTAACAGTGGCGTTGGAGCCGGTCGGGGCGGTGTGCCCCGACCGGCTCGGGGTCAGTGGGTCGTGGGCTCGGGGTAGCGGTGCTGGGTGACGTCCTGGCCGGGGGTGTGGAACCACGCCAGGCCGCCGGCCTCCTCGCTCCAGTCCTCGAAAGCGGACAGGGCGGCCACGGTGTGCCAGCGGTCGGTGGACACCTGCACCAGACCCTCGCTGTAGAGCCGCGTCACGACGGCGGCGACGTCGGCCTCGATGCCCTCCACGCGGTCGAGGTCCGCGACGACGTGCAGGGTGCTCGGGTCGTTGGCGTCGGCTCCCACGGGCTCGCCCCAGGCGTTCCAGCCGTCGCCCTCGGTCGTGACCGCTGCGGACAGTTCGGAGGTCACCTGGCGGGTGACCGCGAACAGGTCGCGGGGCTGAACTCCCAGGTGAAGCACGATCCGGTCGGAGGTGGCGTAGGTGCTGCCGGTCGCGGTGGTGAGTGTGGTCATGGTCGTTGCCTTTCGCTTGTCGCTTCCCCCACGTTTTTTTGCCGTGAAGGCGACTTGTCGCCGCTAGAGAGGACGCCCGGAGTGCAACCGTCGTGGAATACCGGACTGAGTGGAGCGCCAGCGGAGCGAGGGAGGATATGCCGCGAAAGCGGTTGCGCGCAGGGTGGCCGAACGTATGCTGCCGAAGGCTTCACGGCTAAAAAACGTGCGCCGTAGGCGCCTACTGCCGGGCGCGCAGCGACCGTCGGGCACGGCCCGCAGGGCCGCAGCTTGTCGCTGTTGACTGGGGGTCTAGCGTGAGAGGGCGGGGCCGGAGGTGATTGATGCACCTCCGGCCCCTCTCCTCACCTGCCGAGACGCTTGCGGCTCCGCTTGGCCCTGCGGGCCTGGCGAGCCTTGCGTCCCTCGCTGCCGATCTTGCGCAGCGCGGTGATGAGGAGAACTACCGCAGTCACTAACGAGACAACTGCGGTAGCCAGCTCGATAACGGTTGTCATCGAACTGACCTCCCTCCTCCCCCTGACCTTCAGGGGGCACCCCCGATCTAGTACGGCGGGGTGGCATGTCAAGGCCGCAGAGTGGAGCGACCGTGGAATACCGGAGGGAGCGCAGCGAGTGAGGATATGCCGCGAAAGCGCGGAACGTGCCTTGATATGACGGGCCCCCGGCGTGCTAGATTCGGCGCCCCCATGGAGCACAAACCCACACCGGTGCATTTCCCTTTTGGGCGCGCAGCGCTCGAAACGCCAGTAACAGTGGCGTAACCACCCTTAGAACCGCCGCGGCGGGTGCCGTGCCCACTGTGGGCGGGTGGAGCCCTGGCGATAGCTCGGGCCGTCCACACTGGGTGGGGAACCCGCCGCGAGCACCCTTTCTGCAGGGCAATCGGCGCTCATCCCCGGGGTAGGCGGCTGGCGGCGTCTTTCCGTCTGGGGGAGTGGTAGGCGGTGACGGGGTGGCCCGCTGGGGTTCGGCAGGTCGCTCCTGGGCCGGCGCCGCAGACTGAGCATGGGGTGGCCTCAACGGCGGTCCAGAACGTCGCAGCCCCGACGTCGTTGCCTGCGAGCTCTCTTCTCAACGAGCGTTCGTATTCGGCCTGAAGCGGGTGGGAGGCGTAGATGTGGCTGGGGCGGCCATGAGGCTGAGTGGTTGGGCGTGCCGCCCGGGCGAACATCGCCAGCTGGTGGGGCGAGATACGGCCGTCGAGGGGCATCGAGACGCCGGGAGCACCGATCCGATCGTC
The DNA here is from genome assembly GCF_030161595.1 of Litorihabitans aurantiacus. Classification (NCBI taxonomy): domain Bacteria; kingdom Bacillati; phylum Actinomycetota; class Actinomycetes; order Micrococcales; family Beutenbergiaceae; genus Litorihabitans; species Litorihabitans aurantiacus. Next base: position 36,288 of record NZ_BSUM01000004.1, on the reverse strand, counting down.
GTTCTCTAGAGCACCTGCTGCCTCCTGGAGTGTCTCGTAGAGCGTCGTCAGTTCGTGGCTGCGATCCAGGAGCTCTTTGCTCACGCGTGCGGTGTTGAGGACTCGGCTGCCGCTGCGGAGTAGGTCGATCACTCCTGCGATGGCCCGGGTGATCGATCGGACCTCGTGGGCGGCATGGTGCAGGAGTTGAGCGTCGTGCCTCTGGTCTGTGCCGGGGTCGGGACGTGTCGACACTGGGTGGGCCTTTCGTCTATCTGGCGGCGGGGCAGGGGGTGGCGCCGGCTGAGGTGTTGTGCCAGCCGTGGCCGTCGCAGTCGGGGGTGTCGCAGGGGTCGGCGTCGATGCGTTGGGTCCACCTGTTCTCCTCGATCTCGGGTAGTCGGGGGTGGTCGGCGTAGGGGTCGATCTGAGCCAGAACGTGACGCAGCAAAGCCCACGGGACCTTGGTCTGGTAGCGGGTGAGGTAGGCGCGCCGACCGGCGCGATGGGCCTGCGCTCCCATCGCGAACTGGATGTCGGCGGCTGTCCACGGTGCGGAGGAGACGGAAAACGGCCGTAGAGCTCCCAGGAGGCGCCGCGGGGACTCCCCTCGAAGCCACGGGATCACTCGTGTGACCTCCTGCGCGAGTCGAAGAACCTCGCTGGTGCGTCGACCGCGTCTGTCGGGGCTGCGGCGCGCAGCGCCGTCCTTCTTCGTGCCGCAGGCGCAAGGGTGATGTCTTCTTAAGTGGGGGAGGTGGTCACGTAAGTGACCACTGGTAGGGGTGTCTGAATCCACAGAGCACGGGCAGCTGGCCCCGTTCGTGGACACCTGCGATGAGCGAGACGCGCGTGCCTGCGCGATCGCAGCTCGAGCCGCGGGCGGAACGGTGAGAGCGACCTCGCTGGCCAGTCCGCGTTGACGAGATCCTCGCCGGCGGCAGGCGTAGGACTCTTCCTGGTTGAGCATGCGTCCCCGCAGGACCACGACCTCGAGGCCGAGCTCGCGGGCGGCTGCGTTGGCGCGTTTGACCTGACGCTCCTCGCACGAGAGCGTGCCGGCGAGGATCTTGGGGCGAACGATGCACCGACGCCCCGTCCTGCGGTGCGCGTAGGCGCTCTTCGCGGCTGCCCAGCGGAGCATGAAGTCCAGGCCGACGGAGTGCTTGCGCAGCACCTCGCGACGCAGCTGGCACACCAGGGGGACGACGACGTCGAGCCAGTCGTCTCGACCGTGCCAGGTGTGGATGTGTCCGTAGGCTCCCGGCTTCGCGAGCTGGTGAAACCCGCGGGTGCGGTTGCTCCAGCCCCGGTCGTCCTGGTGGTAGCGGGGCAGGAGTGCCGGCTCGAACCGGCTCAGCTCCTGCAAGCGCAGCGCGTTCGGTACACCGAGGCACTCACGCGAGCTCAGCAGGCGTGCCCGCTCGTCCAACGCAACAGTCAAACGGCTGGCTCGACGTGGGCGGCCCTGGCCCAGGGTGGGCGAGGGCGGGCGTGTCGAGCGCTCGATTTCTACAACGGAGGTGGGTATGGTGGGTCCCAGCGTTAGACACACCTCAGGGTGTGTCGATCTGAACGAGTCACCTCCGGCCGGCAAGCATGAGGGTGAATCGCTTCGGACTCGGGCCGGCCCTTCGGGGCCGGCCCTCTCTTTGTCTGTCAGGCGCTGACGGGGAGCACCTCCTGGACGTAAGGGGCCTGCGGGCGCACCATGCGCTGCTCGGCGTCGGCTAGCACGAGTGCTTCGAGGTAGGCCGCGATGCTGATGCCTAGCTCGTCAGCCGCCTCACGGGCGGCGTCGCGGGCCGCGGGTATCACGCGGCCCTGCAAGAGGACGACGGGCTCGCCCGCCGAACCGCGCACCTTGCGACCCTTGACAGCGCTCATGCATGCATACTGTCGCGCCGCCGGGGATGCATCCGTGAGGCTGGTCGGCGTGTCGCGTCTCACGGGAGAGTGATTCCTTGGCTGCGCATGTAGGGCAGGGCGTTGACGGCTTGGCCGTTGACCCACACCTCGTAGTGGAGGTGTGGGCCGGTGGAGCGGCCGTTGTTGCCGACGTCGGCGATGTGCTGGCCGGCGGTGACGGTCTGGCCGATGTCGACGTGGGTCTGTCCGGGGTACATGTGGACGTAGAGCGTCTGGATTCGGGCGCCGTCGGCGTCGGTGCCGTGGTCGATCATCACGTTGCACGGTGAGCGGCCCTGGAACCCCTTGCAGCTGGTGTGGGTCACCAGGCCGTCGGCGGCGGCGTAGATCGGCGTTCCCAGGGGTGCGGCGAAGTCGGAGCCCATGTGGGTGTAGCCGTTGCGGACGTCTCCGAACCCGCCGGTGAAGCGGGCGCCGGTGATGGGCGCGGCCCATCCGCTGTCGGCCACGAGCCCGGGGTAGGTGCTGGCGGCGCCGGGGTCGCCGGTGCATCCCTCGAAGGTGACTTCGGTGCCGGTGAGGGCCTGGGTGAGCTGCTGGGCGTCTTCCCAGTGGGCGTCGTAGGCCATGGGGAACTTGGACACCTGGACCGTCTGTGCGGCCTTCCACGCGGGCATCGTCTCCCAGCCCTCGACCGTCACGAGCTCATCGAGGAACCGGCCGGTGGTGTAGGCGGGGTTGAGGAGGTTCTGCACGATTTCCTCGTCGGTGCCCTGCCCGCCCCAGCCGGCCTGGGGGCGGCCCTGGAACAGGCCTACGGAGTCCCAGTCGCCGGGGGCGGCGCCGTCGTTGGGGTAGTTCAGGGACAGCATCGCCACGGCGCGCCAGCGGTCCCACTCGGCCGCGCTCATCACGCGAGAGTTGGCCGGGCGGACGAACTTGCCCTCGTTGGCCAGGTTGCGCAGGCCAGATTCCGTGATCGCGGTCATGATGCCGATCGCGGCCGCCGACGGCGGTAGATCGCGTTCGGCTGCGAGGGAGACGATCACGGCGGCGTTGCGGACCTGCACGGCGCTGAACGAGCCGATGCTCTCGGGCAGCTCGGCGCCGTCGATGAGCACCACGGGCGCCTCGCACGAGCCGCCGGCGACGTCGGTGTCCGACGGCGATCCAAGCATGAGGAACGCGGCGACGCCGCCCACCAGCACGAGGGGGACCGCGACGGCTGCGGCTACGCCGGCTCTGCTGTTCATGAGGCGGGGTTGATCGAGGCGGCCTGCCACGTGACGCCGTCGGCGGCTCGGGTCAGGACCACGGCGAGCTCGCCGGCGTCGGTGGGCACGCGCACCCGTGCGACGAACGGTGAGGTGACCTCGCCGTCGAGCACGGCGGGGCCGGTGACGGTGGTCGCGCCGGCGCCGCCGGCGGGGTCGGTCCCGTCGAGCAGGTCGAGCAGGTCCGGGGTGACCAGGGGAGCGAGCTCGTCGCTCCACGCCTGGGGGTCCAGGTCGGTGCGCAGGAACGCGGTCACGGCCGCCTCGGCGGCTGCGTACGCGCTGGCCTCGGCCTCGGCGTCCCACTCCGGCTGCGGCTGGGGTGTGGCGTCGGGCGCTTCGGTGTCGAGCCCGACGTCGCCGGCGCCCTCGGTGGGCGTGGGCAGCGGCTCCTCGGCGGTCGGTGCCTCGGACGTCGGCGCCGTGGTGCTCGGGGTGGCTGTCTCGGGCGCCGTCGGGGGCGTGAGGTCGTCGCCGTCCTCGCTCCCGCAGCCGGTGAGGGTGAGGGCGGTCAGCAGCGCCAGGGCGGCTGCCCGGGTGCGGGGGAAGGTGTGGGGGTCATGGCGTCATCCCTGGGGTTGTCCGGCCTGCCACTGGGTCACGGCTTCAGACACGGCGGCGCTGGCGGTGTTGAGGCGGTCGCGGGCGGCGAGGACGTCGGCGGGGCTGGTGGCGCCGGGGCCGGCGTCCAGGATGCGTCGGGCCTCCGCGAGCTCGAGGAACAGTGCATCGCGGACGGCGTTGTCGTTCACCTGGCCGTTGGAGGTGTTGAGGACGTTCTGCGTCTCGGAGACGCGGTTGGTCAGGGCGTCGTGGAGCCACTGCGCGCGACTGCTCTCCACGTCGTCCTGGGCGGTGGTGATGGACTCGGCAGCAGCGGTGAGTTCGCTCGCCTCGGCCTCCTCGGCGCCGGCGTCCACGAGCGTCTGACCGGTCGTGAGAGCGGCCGAGAGGGTGTCTCGGGTGCTGGTGTCGGTCACCTGGCCGTTGGAGGCTTCCAGGGCAGCGTCAGCGTCCTGTACGGCGGTACTGAGGCGGTCGTAGGCCCACTGGGTGTGGCTGGCCTGGACGGCCTCGGTCGCGGCCGTGACGGCATCGGTCAGCGCGACGACGCCGGGGTCGAAGTCGGGGTCAGGGGCGAGCACGACGTCGCCGCCCTCGCGCGTGGCCACCACCGGTGGCTCGACGTCGCTGAGCGCTGTGCTGAACGCGGAAGCGGCGGTGACCTGGTTCGCGAGCTCGGTGCGGGTGGCCTCGTCGGTCACCTGCCCCTCGGTGGCGCCCAGGAGCGTGGCGGCCTCCTGCTGGGCATCGCGTAGGGCGCTCTGCCGTCCCTGCCACGCCTGGGTGGCCTCGGCTTCCTGCTGGGACGTGGCCTCGATGATCGAGGGCGAGGGGGTCAGGAGGCTGCTCAGGAGCCACCCGGCTCCCAGCGCGAGTACGCCGGTCCCGGCCAGGAGAGCGGGGAGCGGGATGCGCTGGCGCCGGGGCGCCGGCGCGGGGGCGGCCGGCCCCGTCGGGGCGGGCGTCTCCACCACGACCACGGGGGCCGTGACCGCTTCCTGCGTCCCGGGCGCGGGAGCGTGGCTCTTGGCCGGCTTGGCGGCGTCCTCGTGGACCTCGCCGTTCGGGCGCACGATCAGGTAGAAGGTCCAGTCGGGCTCGGTCGCCTCGACGCGCAGGCCGCGGCCGAGCTCGGCGGCCGCCTTGGTCACGACGGCAAGCGCAGCGTTGCGCACTTCGCTCACGCCCTCGCCCCGCACGCGCTGGGGCTTGCTGCCCCCGATCGTCACTTCACCGGTGGTGTCAGCAACGGTGATCCGCACTCGGGGCCACTCGGCCACATCGGTGGTCATTGCGCACTCTCCTGGGTAGGCAGGAGAGACGCGACCAGCGCGCAACCCCCTGCAAGAACAGCAGAAACACACCCACGGGTGGGTGTTGTCAGGCCTCGGTTTCGGGCTCCGCCTTCGATTCTGTACCGCTCGCGGTCCCCGTGCCGCCGAGCGCGTACGCCGTCAGCAGCTCGCCCAGCGCTCGGACCCGATCGGCGTTGATCGTCCAGTGCACGAGCGTGCGCTGGTACATGCGCTGTTCCGGCGGCACGTCGGCCGTCACCAACCCTTGCTCTTCGAGCGCGATCAGGTTGCGCCGGACCGACACCTTGTTGGTATTCAGCGCAGTAGCGAGCTCGGCCATGGACAGACCCTCGTCTGCCTGGCCCAGGAGGTGCAGCAGCTCGACCTTGGTCCGGTTGCCCAGCACTTCCACAGCCCTCACCGCGCCCTCCGGCATGTCCGGTGGAAGAAAGAGCGTAGGCACGCATCACATCTTCCCCCTCGTCCGTCTAGTAGGTCAGCAGGTTGCCCCGCCGCTATCGAACAACCCTAAGGGTTGTAGTACGGTGAGAGTACCTGAGCCACGGGGCGACGTGGAACTGCATCGGTTCCCGTCCCCTACTAGCAGGAGGGGAACGCCATGGGACTTCATCAGCGCCACGCGCAGCGAACCGCTCCGTCCAACTTCCCCACCACGGGCGCGCGCACGCCACAGCGGTGGGACCGGGGCAATCTGCGAGAGAACAAGCATGGAACAAACTCCATCGTGAGGGTTCGTAGCCTGGGAGCGTACGAGCACAACGACAGCGAGGCAGCGTGAGTAGACCCCGGATTCCCCGATACGGCCCCCTCACCCCTCGCCGTCGTCCCGAGGAGACGCAGGCCGTGGTCAACCCGTGGCTGCCCGCTCCCGCGATCGAGGAGCCGAGCGAGGCGCCGGCGGAGCAGCTGCCGCCGGCGGCGCGGGTCAGCGGGCCGCAGGCCGGGGTGGTCGCGGCGGACGCGCTGCCGACGGTGAAGCACTTCTCCGCCCCGGCCTTGTGGGTCGTGGGGACCCACGGCGGGTCGGGAGAGTCGCTGCTGGCGCAGCTGCGCGAGGGATGGGCGCCCGGCGGGCACGCGTGGCCCGAGCAGCAGTACAGCAACCGCGCCGCGCGCGTGCTTCTGGCCTGCCGGGGAAGCGCCCACGGACTGAACTCGGCGCGGGCGGCAGCGATGCAGTGGGCCGCCGGCAAGAGCCCCACCGTCGAGCTGATCGGCCTCGTGGTCGTGGCCGACGCCCCCGGACGAGCCCCCAAGCCGCTGCGCGACCTGGCCGCCCTCGTGGGTGGCGGTGTCCCACGTCTATGGCACGTTCCGTGGATCGAAGCGTGGCGACTGGGAGCCCCGGTCGATCACGCCAACCCACCGCGCGAAACCGCGCGCCTCCTCAACGATCTTGACCTCATCTTCAACCCCGGCACCCCCGGTGCCACCGCCGAAAGGACTCCCCGATGACCGCTTTCCTCGCTCTCCCCGACCCGACACCTCAGCGCCCCGAAGGTCTCAGCGGGATCGACACGCTCCTGAACGTCGTGATGTGGGGAGGGTTCGTCGTCTGCATCCTCGCCCTCATCGTCGGCGGCGTGCTGGTCGCCCTCGCGGCAATGGGCCGCACCACGGCGGCTGACCTCCTGCCGAAGGTCGCCTACCCCCTCGTGGGCGCGATCATCGTCGGCGCCGCCGCCGGCCTCATCGGCATGTTCGCCGGCTGAGCGGAAGGACCACGATCATGGCTGAGAACGACCAGCAGAGTCCGTGGACCCGGCCGGGATGGATCATCTCGGCCGTGATCTGCGGCGTTCTCCTCGTGATGGGGATCGTCCTCACCGTCACGTTCTTGACCCGCGACGACGACACCCCCGCCCCAACCGGGCAGCCCGGGACTCCGACGCCCGGCGTACCGGCGCCACCCGCCGACCCCGACGCGGAAAGCATCTGCGGCCTGAGCGGAGTCGAGCTCGACGGCGACCTGCCCGACGCCCCCGACGCCGAGTGGGCCTACGTAGGCACCGCCGCGTATCCAACTTCTGCTGAGTACGGCCCCGGGTTGAATGAGGGCGAAATGCGCACGTGCTACCAGCACACCCCCACGGGTGCGCTGTTCATGGTCGCGAACCTCGCGGTTGGGCCGTCAGACCTGAACGCGGCGACGGAGTGGTTCGACTACGCCGTCTCGCCGGGCCCGTTCAAGGATGACCTACTCGCAGCGAACGAACAGGCCGCCCCTGAGACGCCCGACCCCAGCGGTACGCGGTTCGCGATTCGCGGCTTCCGGCTCCTGGACTACTCGGGGCAGACCGCTCGCGTTGACCTCGGGGTCGCGTACACGGTGAGCGGCCAAGAGACGTACATGTCGATGGTCTACGAGCTGGTCTGGCACGAGGGCGACTGGCGCCTTTCCGGCGAGACAGCCACCGCGTTCGACGCCGCCCAAATCCCCAACCTCAACGGCTACACCCCCTGGGGCGCGTAGATGGGTGGAGTCTGCTGGGGTGGAGCCGCCGTCTGCGGCCCATCCATTGCTGATGTGGTCGTTGGCGACGCGATCGAGAACATGCAGCGGGCGACGGAACAAGCCCTCGCGCAGGCTCTCGGGCAGGTCGCCACGATCTGGGTCAACGTGGATACGCCGCAGCTCTCGGGCTCGGGGGACGCTTCGGTGGACCTCGGGCAGGCGCCGGGGGCGGCGGAGCTGACGCAGGTTCTCTCCTACATCACGTGGATCGGGTTCGCCGTCGCCACGCTCGCCCTGATCCTGCTGGGCGTGATGGTCGCGCGGGGCGTCTCGCGCGGGCAGGGCGCCGGCATCCTGAACCGTTCGTTCTGGTTCGCGGCCGGTGTCGTGGTCCTGGGTGGCGGTGCTGCGATCGTCGGCGCAGTGATGCCGACGCGGCCGCAGAACGTCGCCGGCACGGCGGCGTTCTTGCAGTCCTCGCTCTGGTACTTCACCGGCGCCCTGGTGGTGCTGAGCGTCATCATCGGCGGTATCCGCATGGTCATCACCCAACGGGCCGACGCGGGTAAGGACGTCCTGCGGTCCCTGGTGACGTTCTTGGTGGTGTCGGCGCTCGGGGTGACGATCACAGCGCTTCTCATCACGGTGTCGGACCGATTCTCGGTCTGGATTCTGGAACAGGCCCTCGACTGCCCGGCCGGGGAGGACGCGGCGTGCTTCGGGGAGAACCTGGTGCGGGTGCTGCACATGGCCGAGCAGGGCGCCGGCGCGGGCGGTGATGGGAGCGGAGCAGGGCCGACGTTGGTTCCGCTGATGATCATCGTCCTCGGCCTCATCGCGCTTCTGGCGGCGCTGGTCCAGGTGGTGCTCATGTTCGCTCGGGCCGGGATGCTCGTGCTGATGACGGGACTGCTGCCCACGGTGGCGTCCTTCACCAGCACCGAGACGGGGCGGGCGTGGTTCTGGAAGGCGATCGGCTGGACGGGCGCGTTCATCGCCTACAAGCCGGTGGCGGCGATCATCTACGCCACCGGGTTCCAGCTCGTCGGTTCGGACTGGGCGACGTCGGACCCGTTGCAGAGCACGTTGACGGGGCTGCTGATGCTCGGGCTGGCCGTTGTCGCGCTGCCGGCGATGATGCGTTTCGTGACCCCGGTCGTGGGTGCTGCTGCTGGCGGCGCCGGCGGCGGGGCTCTCGCGGCGGGCGCGCTGGCCGCGCTCCCGACCGGAGCGGCCGCGATCGCGCGCCTGGGTGGCGGTGGAGGCGGCAGCGGGAGCGGCGGTGGCGCGGCGGTGTCCACGCAGGCGAGCCCGCAGGGCAGCAACGGCAGTGCGGGCCAGGGTGGCTCGCAGGGTGCGCCCGGTCCGGCTGGTTCGACCTCGCAGGGCGCCGGCGCACCGGCGCCTGGCGGCACCTCGTCCCCGGGCGGGGCGGGAGGCTCGCAGAACGGCGAGCAGGGTGCGTCGGGCTCGGGCGGCTCGAAGGGCGGCAGCGGTGGCGGTTCCGCCGGGCAGAGCGGATCGCCTGGCGGCCGTGACGGCGCCAGCGGCGCCAGTCAGGGCGGGGGCGGTGCCGGCGCTGCTGGTGGGTCCGGGCCTGGTGCGGGCGCGGCGGGCGGTGGCGCCTCGGGCGCTGCTGCGGGCGCGGCGAGCAAGGCGCACCCGGTGGTGGCAGCGGCGAGCGTCGCCGCAGACGGGGCGAAGGCCGCCGGTGCGGCGGCCAAGCAGGTGGGCAAGGACGTGAGCGGAGAGGGTGGTGGTCCCAGTGGCAGCCGTTGAGACGGGTAGGCGCGTGCGGACGTACGGCAACTGGAAGCGGCCGACGTCGCCGGGCCTGTTGGGCCTGGGGATGGTGGCGACGTTCGGTCTGCTGATCGCGCTGGTTTTCATGGTGGTTCTGATGACGATCACGAACCTCCTGGTGGGTCTGGCGTTCGGCCTGGCAATCGCGGTCGTGACGGTGGTGCTCTCGCTGCGCGACCGGCACGGGCTGAGCATCGGCAACCGCCTCGCGCAGCGGTTCTCGTTCGCCTATACGCGGGCCTCGCGGGCGAACCTGTACCGCTCGGGGCCGCTGGGGCGGACCCCGTGGGGCACCCACCAGCTGCCGGGGGTCGCCGCGACCACGCAGTTGAGCGAGCACGAGGACTCCTACGGTCGCCCGTTCGCGCTGATCCACGCTCCGAAGGTGAAGACGTTCACGGTGGTGCTGGCCAGCGATCCCGACGGCGGGGCGCTGGTGGATCAGGACACGGTGGACTTCCGCGTCGCGGCGTGGGGCGACTGGCTCGCGGGCCTGGCGGACGAGCCGGGCCTGGTGGGGGCCGCTGTGACGGTCGAGAGCGCCCCGGAGACGGGCCAGCGGCTCGCCCAGGCGGTTCAGGGCCGGATGGACAGCAACGCGCCGACCTACTCGCGCGCCGTGCTCGAGGAGGTCGTGCAGGACTACCCGTCCGGCTCCTCCACGGTGCGCGCCTACGTCTCTCTGACGTTCCAGTCCGACGCCATGGTGCTCGGGCGCACTCTCAACCCGGAGGAGATGGGTCGCGAGCTCGCGACCCGGCTCCCGGGGCTGACGAGCTCACTGGGCCTGACCGGGGCCGGTGCGTGCCTCCCGGCGACGGCGGCCGAGCTGTGCGAGGTCGTGCAGGTGGCCTACAACCCGGTGGTGGCGCGCTACTTCGATGAGGCGCGCGCCGAGGGTGAGGTGCCGGACATCTCCTGGTCGGAGGTCGGCCCGTCGGCGCACGAGAGCGCCTGGGGTCACTACCGCCACGACTCGGCGGTGTCGGTCACGTGGTCGATGACCGGCGCCCCGCGCGGGGTCGTGCAGTCCTCGATCCTGCGTAGCCTGCTCTCCCCTCACCGCGACATTGCACGCAAGCGGGTCACGATGCTCTATCAGCCGATCGACGCGGCGCGGGCGGCGCGGATGGTCGAGCGGGACGAGTCCAACTCGGTGTTTGCCGCCACGGCGGCGCGGCGCACGACCCACCGTCAGGCGCACGCGGTCCAGTCGGCGCGGGCGACGGCGGCCGAGGAGGCCAGCGGAGCGGGCCTGGTCGGGTTCGGGATGCTGGTCACGGCCACGGTGACCGAGCCGGAGAAGCTGCCGGCGGCCAAAGCCGCGGTCGAGCACCTCGGGGGCGCGGCGCGGTTGCAGCTGCGCCCGGTGTACGGCTCCCAGCACGCGGCGTTCGCGTTCGCGCTCCCGCTGGGGCTGGTGCCGGAGAAGCACTCCAACGTTCCGACCGTGGTCCGGGAGGGCGTGTGATGGGCCGGCGCAGCAAGCACAGCACGCCGAAAGTGCGCGCGCCCCGAGTGCCCAGCGCTCGCGGGTGGCTCGGTGCGGGCGCCGGCGCCGACACCACGATTCAGGTCCCGGCGAGCTTCCGGGGCACCACGGTCCAGGTCTGCGGTCTGCACCCGTTCGCCGTCGGTGACGGGACCTCGATGCTCGGGGTTCCGCTCGGGGTGCACGAGCACACCTCCGCCACGGTGTGCGCGGACCCGATGAGCTGGTTCCAGGGCGACGCGATCGGCAACCCCTCGGTGTTCGTCATGGGCCTGCCGGCCCTGGGCAAGACGAGCCTCGTGGCACGGATGTGCGTCGGCCTGGCGGGCTACGGCGTGCTGCCGTTCGTGCTGGGCGACACCCGCCCGGACTACGTGCCCACGATCGAAGCTCTCGGCGGTGAGGTGCACCGTCTCGGGCGCAATCGCGACTACATCAACCCGCTGGACCCGGGCGAATCGACCGTGGCCGCGCAGCGGCTGCGCGCGGCCGGGTTCGAGCGAGAGGCGCAGGAGGTCGAGGCCGACGCCCACGGGCGCCGGCTCACGACCGTTCTCGGGCTGATCGCGATCCAGCGCAAGGGACCGACCACGGAGGCCGAGGAAGCGGTGCTCGACCGGGCACTGCACATCGTGGACGCCCGGCTCGACCGGGTGCCGATCATGAGCGACGTCCTGGACGTCGTGCGCGAGGACCGGACGAGCTGCGTGCGGCGGTCATCGACCGGGGTAGCTGGGAGGTCTACCAGACCAAGACGGAGGGCTTGGAGCTGTCGTTGACGCTCCTGTCCACCACCGGGTTCGGTGGGCTGTTCTCGCGCGAGTCCAGCAAGCCGCTACAGCGGGACAAGCCGGTCGTCTACGACATTTCGGCTATCCCGCAGGGAGAGTCCGACCTGCTGGCGGCCGCGCTGCTGGCGTGCTGGTCGAACGGGTTCGCGACGGTGAACATCGCCGGCATCCTGGCCGATGCCGGGTTGGAGCCGCGCCGGCTGTACTTCCTGGTGATGGACGAGCTGCACCGCATCCTGCGAGCGGGCGGCGGGATGATGGTCGATCGCATCGACTACCTGACCCGGCTCAACCGTGCCGAGATGGTGGGTCAGGCGATGATCACGCACACGATGAAGGACCTCAAAGCGCTTCCGGAGTCGGAACGGCTCAAAGCGATGGGGTTCATCGAGCGCTCGGGGATGGTCATCCTCGGGGGCCTGCCCGGGGCGGAGATGCCGGACCTGACCCCGGTCCTGCCCCTGACGCAGGAGGAGCAAGCCAAGCTCGCCTCGTGGGCGACCCCGCCCAGCCAGTCGGCCAAGGAGGGTGTGAAGCAGGACCCGCCCGGGCGCGGGAAGTTCCTGATCAAGGTCGGCGGCCGTCCGGGTATCCCGATCCGGGTGCGACTGACGCAGCGCGAGCTCAACCTCACCAACACCAATCGCAAGTGGCAAGAGGTCGAAGCCCAACGACGCGCGGCTCGCGCGCAGGCCAGGGAGGCATCGTGAACGGTCCAAACAACCGCAGGGAGGACCCGGGGCAGAGTCGGGGGCAGCTGTACGCCCTGATGGTGCTCGTGGGCCTGGTCGTGCTGGTCGTGGTCGGCGTGAACGCCGGCGTGCGTCTCGGCAACCGCTTTGCCGGCACCCCGGTCGAGCTCTCGGGCAACCCCATGCAAGTGGTGTTAGAGGTGTTTACGGGAGCGGTGGCCTGGCCGGCGGCCGGGACCGCCGTCGTGGTGGTCCTCGGCGTGCTCGTGCTCGCCGTCGTGGTGCTGCTGGCGCTGGCGTTCCGGCGGATCGCTCGGCACCGCTCGCGTGTCGATGACAAGGCCCGGTACATGGGTCGCGGCCGCGACATCTCCTCGCTGACCGCCAAGGCCTCGCGCGCGACGTCGCAGCGGCTCGGCGCCGGGGAATGGCTGGGTGTGGCGCTGGGGCGCAGCGTGAGCGGCGGTCAGGCGCTCTACGCCTCGGCAGAGGACCAGATCGCGATGATCGCCGGCCCCCGCATGGGCAAGTCCACCTCGTTCGTCATCGGGGCGATCGTGGAGGCTCCCGGAGCGGTCATCACCACCTCGAACAAGCGCGACGTCGTGGACGCCACGCGCGACGTGCGCAAGGAGCGCGGCCCGGTGTGGGTCTTCGACCCCCAGGGCGTCGCGGAGGAGCCGGCGACGTGGTGGTGGGACCCGCTGTCCTACGTCACCGACGAGATGAAGGCCGACCGGCTCGCGGGCCACTTCGCGGAGGGCTCGCGCGAGGAGGGCGCGGGCAAGGGCGATGCGCACTTCGACGGCTCGGGTAGGACGCTGCTCGGGGCGCTGTTCCTGGCGGCGGCGATGACGCAGACCCCCATCACGCAGGTCTACACGTGGCTGACCAACCCTCGCGACGAGCGCCAGGTCCAGACGTTGCGCGAGCACGGCTTCCCCCGCACCGCCGATGCGCTGTACGGGATCGTGAACACGCCCGACCGCGAGCGGGGCTCGATCTTCTCCACCGCCCGCCGCATGGCCAAGTGCCTGACCAACCGCAGCATCGACCCGTGGATCACGGCGAACGGCTCCGGCGACCCTCGCCCGCAGCTAGACCCCGCCAAGCTCCTGGACGACGGCGGCACGCTGTACTCGCTGTCGATGGAGGGTGAGGGCTCCGCCGGCCCCCTGGTGACCGCACTCACCGTCGCCGTGGTGGAGGCGGCGGAGGAGAAGGCGCGCCGCTCTCCCGGCGGCCGGCTCCCGACCCCGCTCCTGGGCATCCTGGATGAGGCCGCGAACGTCTGCCGCTGGAAGCAGCTGCCCTCGCTCTACTCCCACTTCGGGTCCAAGGGCATCGTGCTCGCCACGGTGTTGCAGTCCTGGGCGCAGGGCGTGGACGTGTGGGGCGATCGCGGGATGGAGAAGCTGTGGAGCGCAGCAAACGTGCGCCTCTACCTGGGCAACAACACCGAGGTGAAGTTCCTCTCGGACCTGTCCACGCTGATCGGAAACTACGACCGGCTCAGTTCCAGCGCCTCCACCACCCGTGGCCAGCGCACCCGCTCCGACAGCCTCAGCCGGGAACGGGTGCTCGACGTCGATGACCTCAGCGCCCTACCGCGCGGCCGCGCGGTCCTGCTCTCGGCAGGGAACCGGCCCACCCTCGTGCGCACGGTGCCCTGGCTGGTCGGGCCGCACGCTGAGGCGATCCGCGCCTCGATCAAGGCGCACGACCCGCAGGCCGGCCAGACCGTGGCCCGCGCTGAGCGGGACCTGGCCGAGACGACCGACGAGCTCGGCCCCGTCCCGGGGGTGCAGGCCGCATGAGCACCGACTGGGACACCCCCGACCCCGCACCCGTGCCCGGGTACGGCACCCCCAGCCCTGCCGGCGACCCTGCGCCGTCGCACGGGGGTGCCGACGCGCTGTTGAGCGAGCCCGGCGTGATGGAGGCGCTGGCCGCCCGCGACCGCGCCGACGTCGCGCGGGTGGAGGCGGAGACGGCCATGGCGCGTGCCCGTGAGGCGGCCGCCGACGCCGAGGGCGCGGTGGCGATCGCTCGAGCTCGGGTTGCCGACCTCGAGGACGACGACAGCAAGCGGCCGTGGGAGCGTCTGGCGGCCGCCGAGGACGTCGAGCGCGCACTACGCCTGGTGTCGCAGCGCGACCGCGAGATTCACGCGGCCACCGTGGCTGCCGACACGGCCGCGAGCGAGTGCACGCGCGCACAGCACGCCGTGGAAGCCGCGATCGCCGCGAGCGAGCTTGGCGGCGTGAGCGAGGCCGCGGCCGACGGCGACGGCGATCAGCCGTACTACGGCAACGCGGTGGAGTTCTTCGAGAAGTTCCTGCGCGACGCCTACATGCGATCGCAGGACGGGCGCGTGTGGTGCGCCCGCTGGTGGGAGGTCCCCGAAGGCCTGATGCGCATCGAGGCGATGTGGCGGGCCTGGGAGCACCTGCGCACCGACCCCACGACCGGGGCGAGCGTGTGGTGGCGCGACCACGCCGACCACCACATGAACGTCCTGCTGTCCTCCTCTGGCCCCTTCGCCAACTACACCGACGAAGAGGACCGACTCAAGCCCGGTCAACCACTACCGCACGTCTCCCCGCCCCCGGGCCTGTTCCGCGACGTGCGCGAGGACCCACCCGCCGCCTGAGTCTCTCGACGCGGGATCGTTAGAGACTCTGGCGTGACGCGTTGATGTCACGCCCTGTTGCGCGGTCACACAAGTTGCGCCATGCTTCACCTGTGCTCGAACCTCGAGGTAAGCGATTCTCTTTTAGCGACATTTCCGCGCGCATCCTTGTAACAATACTTGCCATCCTCTCTGCGCTATTGCTTCTTACGGTCGCCTCAATTGCAATAAGATCTATCGCGAACCTCTAGAGGAAAGACGGCGAGCAATGACAAGGCGTAACCTCTTGGCACTCGGTGCCGCCAGTGCGACCGCTGCGTTACTCGCGGTCTCAATCACGCCCGCTTTCGGCGTTGGCGGTGGGCCAGAGCCAAGCCTGAGCGACCTAACCCCTCCTTCGCTACCCGAACCCGCATTCAGGGTCCCCGAAGGAGAATCTGGATACTACGAGTACGACGCGCCCGCTTCCGAATTCCCAGAAGGTGACGAGGACCTGGAGGAATCGGGCCAGCCGGGGGCGGCAACCCCTTTCTTTTACCCCGTTACGAGCGCCCAAGAGGCAGCCGTTATCGACGCGCGCCAAGACAATACTTAAATCCTCTACGAACAGGGGCCAACCGCTTCCACATCTCTTGTGACTACGACTTGCAGTTACAAGTTCACCGGCTCCAACCTGATCACCGATCCGCTCCCTATCCGCGACATCGACAATTTTAAGCTCGCCGGCGCCAGCCTTCAGAATCAAGGACTTGGATTTACGCTCGCCGGCTCTAAAGCCGGAATTTTCGATTCGCAAACCAGAAGCCAGCAAGCCACCGCACAGGTCTACAACTGGATTACGATACCCCCGCTTTCACCACAGGGGACCATAGTCTTCCAACTTTCCCCAACGGGGGCGGTCGGCTGATGACGGATTCAAAATTTGCCATCGAAACCGGGAATGCTTCCGCGGCCGATTCCAACTACAGCTTCAGCATGGGAATTTCGAACAACAACTCGTGGGCGACGTACGATCAAAAAATTTCGCGCTCACTCTCATCTAACGATGGCCAGTATCGCACCGTCGAAGTATCACTGAACGGCACCCCTCACTCGGTCAGCACCGCCTTCCAGCCTGGGCAGACGTACGGCATGGTTGGCGCGATAGTATCCTCCGCGAACGCCAACCGGGGGCTTGGCGTGATTAATTCCCAAGCTTCGGCATTGTCGGACTTTGCCGGTTGGAACTACGACATCCCGGGCGTCTACCCGCAGGGTCGGACCATCTTCTACCAGAGCAGTTTCCGGGTTTCGTTTCAAGTAGTTGGGCACGCCGTAAATTGCGATGGCCCCTACTACGACGTATATTCAAACAACCAGTTTGCTACCGAGATTCGCTGGATGCGGAACAATAATATTGCACCTGCGGATGCGAACGGGAACTACCGCCCATACGAGGCGACGACTCGATCCGACATGGTTTACTTCATGTGGGCAATGCGCGGGTTTCCTGCGCTGAACAGCGGGACGAACTGCTTCGCCGACGTGAACTACTTTACCCCAAATGGGGATGTGATCTGCTGGGCGAAGGCAGTGGGCTTGGTGGGAGGATGGCCGGACAACTCATTCCGCCCGAACCAGCCCGTCGCACGAGATGCGATGGCGGCATTTCTTTATAGGCTTGCAGGAAATCCCCACTACGTGGCGCCTTCGTCGTCCCCTTTCACGGACGTGACGCCACAAACTCAGTTTTACAAAGAAATGTCTTGGCTGAGGTCCCGCGGGATCTCGACTGGCTGGCCCGACGGGACGTATAGGCCCTTGTCTTCGACGAACCGAGACGCTATGGCGGCTTTTCTCTATCGGATGCGGATGTCAAATATCGCATGAGACGCGCTCGGCGCGGAGCCGTGTACGGCTTCCTCGGACTCATACCAAGGAGCGGAGTCCGGGGAATCCCTACCGCGAGACGGTACTGCAGTTTGACGAAGGCGCCTGCGGTCTGAATAGCCCGGTTCGCTGAGGGCAAAGAAGGGATCCGAGCACGGCACAGCTCATCGGATTGCGGCGCATCCTGAAGCAGGCCGACTTCTAAGATGGCGCGACCGGACGTGAGCACCCCTGAGCCTGGATTAGGTACCAGAGAGCTACGACTCTGCCCGGGGCCTCCTCCTTCGGGCCATGGTGCAATTCGCGTTCAGGGCGCCGCGACAGATGAAGCTACTTAGCGCCCAAGACTGGACCTCTGCTGCTCGGCCGCCTGGGTGCGTCCCTTGCGGGCCTGGGCGGGCTTGCGGTCGGGGCGCCCCGACACGGCCTGGCTGGCCGGGCGAGCCTGGGCGACATCCGCGCGCATCACGGCCGCTACCTGCCTCTGGCTGTGGCCGGCCTCGGTCAGCCCTCGCGCGGTGGCCTCGCGACGCTCGGCGCTGTCGTAGGCCGGCTCCGCGCGCACGCGCAGAGCCCCCGCCTCGGCGGCGTGGGCGAGCGCGTCGGCGCGCAGCTCCTCGCGCACGGCGGGGACGCTCTCGTGCTCCCGCTGCGCCTCGCTCTGGTCCTCGCGCTGCTCGGCCGCCTCGGCAGCGCGGGTGAGCGATGCAGCCTCGGCCTGCTCCGCGCGTGCGCGCTGCTGCTCGGCGCCGGTGGCGGTCAGGTTCTCGATCGTCACCCCGAACCGGTGCCCGACCTCGGTGCGCATCCGCTCCTCGGCCTCGGCGAGCTCGGGGTGCTCGGCCGCCCAACCCCGGGCGGTCTTGTACATCTCGGAGATCTCCTGCGCGCTGGCCTGCGCCCACCACTGGGGGTTGTTGGTCGCGCTGAGCGAGGCGCGCGCCGTCTCGAGCTCGGCGTCGAGGCGGGAGCGCAGCTCGGCCGCCTCCCGGGTGCTGTCGGCCGTGGCCTCGCGGCGCCGCTGCTCGATCGCTCGCGCCAGGGCCTCACCGGCCTGGCTGGCGGCGGTCAGGAGCACGCGGAACTGGCCCTCTACGACCTCGTCGATGCCGTCGTTGTCCATGCTCATGGTGTGACCTCCCTGCGGGGTTGGTGGAGCGCGACCTACTCGCGTCCCTGGTCGGTCGAGCCCCGTTCAGGACCCGGCCGGGTGGTGCTTCTCGGCTTCGCTGGCGACGGCTCGGTTGCAGGCTGGACGGCGCGCGTGGCGGGGTGGGCCTGGGAGGCCTGCGCCGTGGCGAGCGTGGCGCGCATCCGGTCGGTGATGTTCGGGTTGGGCGCCGTCGCCACGGCGGCCGTCGTCTGCTGTTCGGCGCCGCCGGGGACCTGAGCAGCCGTAGCCGGCTGGTGGGCCTGGGCGGCGGTGTCCATGCGCCGGTGCACCTCTGCGAGCCGTCCGCGCATCTCGCGTGCGATCGACTCGGCCTGGCGTTGCTGACCCTGCGCGAGAGCGGCGTCGTGCACCGCCTTGGACAGGTTCATCAGCGACCGCAGGAGCGCGGCCTGCCCCACCGGTCCGACGCCTCCGCGTGAGGCGCTGGCCACGAGCATGGTCGTGCCCGACACGGCCACGAGCTGCGCCTTCGGCGTGCTCGTCTCGCGGCCGAACGTCTGCGCGGAACGGCTCAGCGCGTCGGCCGCGTGCGCCATGGCGCCGGGGGTCGGCTCGGTCGCGTCCGACCACGCCGCCAGGGCGCCGGAGGTGCGTCGAGCCACACGTGCCCACGTCTCGCGGTCGTGCGTCGGCACGGCCCGTAGCTGCGCGGACAGGGACTCCATCTCCTTGCTGAACTGCTGCCACACCTCGGGGCGCGGGGCGCTGACCTCTCGCCCCGGTGCCGCGACCCGGCGGGCGCGCTTGGCGGCGTTCCACTCCGCGCCGGCGGCCGCGCGGGACGTCTCGCTCGTGTCCCACTCCGACCGCAGGCGCGGCAGTGTCAGGTCACGTCCCAGGCGGCCACCGCCGTACCAGATCGGGCGCTCACCGTGCACCGGTCGCGACGCGACGCTGTAGCCAGCCACGACGTCGGTGCTGCCCTCGGCGTAGCGGGGTCGCACGAGCACACCGGAGCCGCGCAGCCGGCGAACGAACTCCGCCTCGTCGCTGCTCGCGGCCGCGCACCCGCGTACCTTGCGAGCCAGCGCCACCCGGGGCTGGTCCTCGCGCAGCTGGACGCTCACGAGCCCGACGCGCTGGTGTGAGTCGAGCGAGGACCACGGCGCGAGCTGCTGGCCGGCGGCGATCTTCTTGGAGTGCAACGCCTTGGCTCGACGGCGTGCCTGCGCCTCGCGCTCGCCCATCTCCCACCCGCGTGTAGAACGCTCGGCCGACACCGACTCCAACCGCTCCAACCCGTAGCGCTCCTCCAACGTGCGAGCGACCTTCTGCGCGCGCGAGTAGTCGCGATGGGTCGAGGCCTTGGTGCCGTCCTCGCGCACGAGACTGACGGCGATGTGCACGTGGTCGTTGCCCCCGCCCGAGGGCCCGTGATGGATCGCGACCCACCGGCACGAAGCCTTGCGCGCGGTGTCGTCCTGACCGCTACCGACGTCGGTGCCGGCCTCGTTCACGCGGTCGTCGTTGGCCGCGTCATCGAACCCCATCGCCTGCACGAAGTCGCGCGCGATCTTCTCCCACAGCTCGTCGCTCTTGGCGCCCTCGCCGGCGCGCAGTGCGAGGGACACGTGCCACACGTGACCGCCCTTGACCTCGACGCCGAACGCGCGGTGCGGCTCGTCCACCGTGCGCGCGATCGCGAGCGCGTCGTCACGATTTAACACACCCTCGGGCGCTGTCAGGCGCGTCACCGTGTCCCCGGTGATCACGCGCTGCCCGGTGTGCTCGTTGTGACGTCCTGGACCTGCCAGGTAGACCAGCAGACCGGACACACGGTCGCCGCGCGAGACGTTCGGCATCATCGCCCCATCACCCGCAGCTCCGTCACGAGCTCGGCAATCTGACCGACCAACTCGCGCGCTCGCGCGTGGGTGGTCAGAAGGTCCGCCACGATTTCGCCGTCGATGTTCGCCCGGCGCGCGATCTGGTTCACGTTGTTGCCCACGCCGGCGAGCGTGCGTTGCGCCGCAAGCAACTGGCGCAGCACAGCCTCACGCTCCGACGCGCTCGCGGCTGCCGCCTGCGAGCCACCGGCAAGCGCGGAGTCGATCAGCAGCTTGGGAACGCTGACGCCGTAGCGCTCCGCGAGCACCAGGAGGGCGCCGGCTTCCTCCGTGGTGGCGCGCACCTCGTAGCGCACCTTGCGGCCACCCTCGACGCGCCGGCGCCGGCGCTGGGTGGTCGCACGTGACGGAGCGGGCGTACCCGTCTGCGACGTCTCCGACAACCGATCCACCACCTCTCGGCCCAGCGCAGCGACCCCACCCGGCGTGGGGACCCATGGCCAGCATGGCCCAAGAGCTCCCGGCAGGGCAACCGATCAGCACGGCTGATTATATAGCTTGCTCCGTCCGGGACACCGCTGGCTTTGCAACTCGCCTTACGCCTCGCTGAGGCCGCAGGGGTTCGATACGATCGAGCGGTCGGAGCGCCCGGGGCGCGCACACCGCAAACGCTGAGGAGAACCACCCATGGCTCGCACACCCACACCGGACCAGGCCGTCGAACTCGCTCGCGCGGCACAGGAAACACGCATCGACAGCGTGCGCGAACTCGCGGTGACACGGCAGGCCGTGACCGACGCGCAGGCCGAAAGCGCAGCGCTCCTCGCACGCGCACAGCAGGAGGCCAGCGACCTGGTGAAGAACGCGGAGCTCGCGGACGTGCGCGCCTACGACGCCGCCGTCAACGCAGGATGGAGCCAGGCCGAACTACGGAAGATCGGCCTCCCGCCGGCGGCCAAGACGACGCGCGTCGCGCGTCGTCGCCGGACGGCCGCTGCACCCACCCCCGACCCGGTGCCCCAGTCGGCCGAGCAGGAGCTACAGCAGCACGAGGGACACCCCTCCTGAGGCGCACAGCCCGTTACGGGCGCAGGTTCGTTCGATGACCCCCTGACCACCTGTGGACGGCACGAGCTATCTCCTTCGGGCTCGTCCCGACCACAGGTGGACAGCCGGACCCGACCTACCGCCCGACCACCGCACGCACGTCACCGACACCCTTGACTCACCTCGGGCGTGCGCGTCCCGTGGACGGGCTACCTCCGCGCAGTCTTACCTCTCGCGCCCGTCACTACGTGACGGGCCCCGGCCACGTTGCCGGCCCAGATACGACAGCGCTCGACGCGCCGCTTCATCGCCCCTCAGGCCCTGTCCGGGTGTCGTCGTGACCGGCATGGCTGAGACGTTCGGGCGAGCGAACTCCAGCTCGAGCGTTGCCTCGACACCGACACCTGCCGCCTCGGCCGCGGCCACCTGCTCCGCGCTCGTGCGGTAGCGCTGGAACCGCGTCACGATCGGCGACTCCCGCGCCAGGAGCTCCGAGACTCGCTCCGGCTTGGAGACACCGTCCTGCTCGTAGTACACGCTGCGGGCGTACTCACTCGGCACCCACCGGCCCCCTCGAGGTCGTCACCGCCGGCCAGCACCTGCGCCCGGCCCGACGCCCAGCGTTCACGGATACGAGCCTGAGAAACCTCGTAGGGCACCTCGACATCGATCATCCGCACCTCATACCCCTGCGCCTGCATCTGCTCCAGCAGGCGCCGGCCGTTGCTCTCCGCAGCCAGCACCGTGTCCACGATGATGTCCCGACGCGCCTGGATCGCCTGCCGCGTCAGATCGGCCGCGAGCATCGAAGACTCCCGATGCACCAGCGACGCCAGCTCGAGCGGGACGAACACCTCACCGCGCGCCTCACGGTCACGTACCGCCTGCGGCTTGACGAACGACTCATACGTGCCATCGCTCAGCGCCTGACGCAGCAACAGCTCCTTGAACTCATCGGCATCCACCCGCAGATAGGAGCGCTCACCCTGGCTCAGAGCGGTACGGGCGACCGTGGACTTGCCCGCCCCGGGCGGGCCGGCCAGCACCACCGCTCGCGGCGTCCGCACGCTCACATCCGCCGGGGGCTCCCACTCCCCACACCCGCGCGCTCAGCTGCCTGTGGAGCCGGAGACGCGCCGGGGTGGGCATCCCGCCCGGGAAGAACCACTCCGGGTTGTTCAGGGTCGATGTCGGGGCGTCCGCGGCCAGCGGGCCGCCACTGACCAGAGCCCGGATCGCTTCAACGTGGTCGTGATCCTCGCGGCTCACGCGCTCGCGTCCGCCGCGACCCGCGCCGCGACCTCCCCGTACAGACCCTCATCGATCAGGCCGTCCATCGCAGCGCGGTACACGTCCCAGATCGTGCCCTCGGGCTGCACCGGCAGGTCCTCGTACGCCTCGTGCTGGGCCATCGGGACGTACTCCCACCGCGTCAGCTCGTCCACGACCTGCTCCCGGCTCAACAGGCCGGCCGCGTACCGCTGACACAACTCACGTGGACTCGCACCCGAGAACCCCGCACGCGCCACCGACCCGCCACGCGCCGTCTTCAACAGCTGAGACACCGCCGACTGACTGATCTGCAACCACTGAGCGATCCGCGTCTGCGAGTACCCCTCCTCCGACAACGCCACCAACTCGCGACGCAGATCCACCTCGTCCAGATCGCGACGGTGTCGCAACTGGACCGCCGCGGCCGCCCTTGGCGGCACCTCTACCAGAGCCATCCCAACCACCTCCTACAAGGCACCTTATACCCATGGCAGCAACTGCGCGCTACACGCGTTGACAGGAGTTCACGCACCCTCCCGGTCACAACGAGGCCTGCAGCCTCACTCAGCCACACACGCTGGTACCACCACGGAATCGCATGATTGCGGCTTCTAGTAGGCCGCCCCCGAGCCCGCCAACTATAGCTTCGCGCCGCCCTAGAAAAGTTACCCGGACGAGTCATGACGAATTCGATCGACGTCAATGCTCGTCGACTCGTCATCGTCCCATAGCACCCAGAAGTCTACGATTATTGGGTAGTTGCGGGAGCCCGCGTCAGATGGATCGAGGTCAAGAGGCGAAATCTTGAGGTCGGAAGTCAGAGCGATCAGCGCCAGCCGCCCGCCAGGGAAAGCGTACTCGCGCCTGACCTCCATGCTCTTATTATCTATTTGGCCGTAAGCATAATCGAGGGTTTCGTCGGTGCTCGCAATAACAAAATTTGTAGCCTGCATAAGAATATCGGAATCGCCGTCCCATGCGTTGACGTCAGAGACGTCGCGCGCAATCGGAATAACGCTCTCTGCCAACAAAGATACTGTTGCGTCTACGGACGCGGAGTAAGCGACCAACTCGCCCTCTGATAACTCTTCCTCAAGCTCTTGTCGTAGGCCATTGGTGCCGGCAAAGTCGGAAGTATTGCCAGAGACCAGAAGGACGCGCTGCTCGCCAGCTGCCCGCTTAGCAGTGAGCCAGATCGACGCATCTCGTGAGCCAATGGCAGAGTCCCCCGAGGCCCTGGCCGGAGGAATTCGATTAGCCTCCCTGAGCAATGAGAGGCGAGCATCCTCCCCGGCGGTCTCGAGGATTGAGAAAGAACTTCGCAGGTCCCCCTCCCATCGCTCGACGATTTCTTCCACGGACGGAATGTATAGATCCCCTCCAGACTCCTCATGGAGACTCCCTAACTTTCTAACCGCAGCCTTGAGTTCGGATATCGCCTGCTCTGCGGCGCGCCGACGCGCCGACGTTGATTCCTCAAGAATCACGTCTGTTATGCATAGTTTGATGTCGGTTGCTTTTGCAATGCGAAGAAGCGCCGAAAGCAGTGGATTGTCTCGGATACTTGCACGCCGCGGCAAGGTGGAGGTGTCAAGCACAATGAGTTCTGGACGCGACCCGGCTTCCGTCATAGTGGCCTACAAAGTCTCGTCGAGACGATTCAGAACTTCACCGGCAAGATCAGCAAAGAGGTTGTAGGTGTCGCGCGCACGAGTGAACTGTGCCCCTCGAGCGAGGGTGCCAGTCAATTCGAAAACAGCGGAACGGTTCCTTTGAGCCATAGGGATCAGGCTGGAAAGGTTTCGCACCTCGCCGATCTTGCCCTCGCGTTCCGGGTGCCTAACGCCCGCCTCGGCGAGTGGCTCCACTACTCCAGCGACATACTGAGCAGGGATCTGGTTCACCCATCGCTTGTATGCCTTCGCGGGCTGCTCTCTATAGACGGCAAACTGCTGGCTGATGTACCCGAGGGGTACTGGGGACCCGACGGGTAGGTCAAATCCCAGCTTGAGCCCCCTCCTCGACGCGGAGTTAGTCGCGATGCGCCACTCATCGACCCACCTACTCACGCTCTCCCCCACGCTGGGAAGCGCCGTCAGCGAGAACAGGTCGGGCGACATGGGAATGACGAATCCATCCGCAGCCAGGAGGGCAGCCCGATTAAACGCCCCAACATTCGGCCCGAGGTCGAGCAGAATGTACTCAGCCCCAACCTGGGCTGCAACACCCCTTGTCAGCCGGTGCACGGCTGTACTAACCCTGAAGCCGCGAGGATTCCCGGCCAGGGCGCTAGTCCATCCTTCAGGAGCTATTTCTTCAAACACGCTTAGATTAATGTGCCCAGGAAGAACCCAGGCGTTGTCTCGAATCTCGATGGGCCTGACAATCTCGATGTCTCCTGACCCTTCGACGAGGGGCGCCAAGCCGTGATAGATAGTCTGTTCGCTATCGTAGACTTCTTCAATCTGCTCATCCCTCAGTGCGATACTCGTCAGATTGGCCTGGGCGTCTCCGTCGACAAAGAGCACCTTCTTCCCCTGACTTTGGAGCGCTATGCCCAGATTGAAAAGCAGGGTGGTCTTGCCGACGCCGCCCTTATGGTTGTAGAAAGCGATGGTCTGCATCGGGTCTCCAGGTTCTGAGGTCGAGCTCGAGGTTACTCCGCTATCACACGTGGACAGGTATCACGTCAGGACGGGGCGTGATTCCAAGGTGTCTATTCAGGCGCCAGCGGCGGCGATGCTCAGTCTGTACTGCTCTGCCTCCGGTTCCACGGCGTACTCCACGAGTGACACTCCGTGGGACTGCAAGGCATCGAGCACGTCGGTCGGTGTGGTGTAGAAGAACTCGCGTCGCTGGTTGATCCTGTTGACCCGCTGCTCGGCGAAGGTGCGGTGCAGCATGTTCTCGATCCCCACAGCGTCTTCGGCGAAGAAGAGCGCGTGGACGTCAAAGGGGAAGGGGACCGAGGCATCGCCGAGCTCCTTCACCCGGTCCATCGGGTCGAGGCGGCGGGTCATGCCGATCTTGACCATGCGCTCCCCCATGGCCCCGAGGTTGGAGATCACGTACACGTAGCCGGCGCGGATGTTCGCGGCGCGGTAGTCGACGTCTTGGATCGCTCGGTCGACGTCGGCGAGCTTGGCCTCGATCTTGGCGGCCTCGGCTTCATCGCCGCGCTGCCGGAGCGCCTCGATCACGTTGAGGTAGTGGTTGCGCTCCTTGTCCAGGCGCTCCTTCTCCTTGGCCAGCTCGGCCTCGGCCTTGGCCTGCTCACGTAGCTCGGCGCGACGCTCACGCTCCAGCTCCTTTTCAACCTTCACTGCGTGGAGGTGTCGCTCCGCCAGGGTCAGCTCCTCGAGCCGGAGGCGGTGGTAGGCGGCGTTGATCTTGAGATCGATCATCGCGCCGTTGCGCTCGACCCGGTCCACAACTCGATCGAGTCGAGCGCGAGCGGTGTCCAAGCCTCCGGCGCGCACGGCCTTGATCGCGTTCTCTGCCTCGGCGTTGTAGGCGGCCAGCATCGTCTTGGCCATGTTCTTCGCGAAGGTCTTGCCCTTGGCCGCTGAACCGTTGAACGTGAAGCTCTCCGAGTACGAGGTAGCCCTGCTCTCCTTGATCAGCTGCTTGTACTTCACCCGCACCTCTGACAACCGGTTCGCCAGGCTGGCCGAGCCCTCGGCGACGTGGTCGAAGTCGAACAGCGACACATCCTGCAGCGACGCGACCGATCGCACCTCGAGCACCTGCTCACGTTCGCGCTGCAGCACGGACCGGGCGCCGGCGACCTCAGCCGTCAACGACTCCAGCTCGCCCCGTCGGCGCGCGATCTCGGCTTCCACCTCGATCAGTTCCATGCCCTTCACCCGGGACAGGGCACCTCGGGCCTGAACGAGCTCGCCCACGACCTGCTCGAGCTTGGCCCGCTCGGCCCCGTACCTGGCAGTGAAGAACTCCGCCCGCTGCCGCCACGCCGCCGCAGCCGACTTCCCCGAGAAGAACGAGAACTCCGCAGGTGCATCCGGCGGACGAGGCTCGTCCTGGAGAGCACGACGATCCTGAGTCCAGCGCTCCCCATCCCACCAGCGCTGCAGCGACGCATCGTCGGGGTCGAGGTACCAGTTCGCAGGCATCATGGACCGGAACCTAACCCACGCCAAGCCATAACGCACCACATGTGCGGCCTTGATGTCTGTAACTACCTAGGCGCGCTAGCAGCACCGCTCGGTCGCAGGCGGGCAGAGTCTCAGGGTCGGCCGGAGTGCCACTAGACGATCCCTCACCGTGCACCCACACCCCAACCCGGCACCTAGACAGATGCTCAGGTCGCGTTGCGCGTATAGGTCGCACGATTTGGTGGGCGGTGAGGGTGCCCTATCTGCAACACTGGGGTAGTGACCGGAACCAGAGTGGGCTACGCGCGGGTGTCGACCACCGGCCAGGACCTCACGGCCCAGCGCGATGCACTCACCAAACTTGGCGTGGCACCGGACCTGATCTACGTCGACCACGGTCTGACCGGACGCAACCGCGACCGTCCCGGGCTGGCCCAGGCCCTCGCTGCCGTCCGCAACGGCGACACCCTGGTCATCACGAAGCTCGACCGACTCGCCCGCTCCCTACCCGACGCGCGCAACATCGCCGACGAGCTCACCGCCAAAGGTGTCGCCCTCGACCTCGGCGGCTCGGTCTACGACCCCGCCGACCCCGTCGGCCGGCTCCTGTTCAACGTCCTGGGCATGGTGGCCGAGTTCGAGGCCGACCTCATCCGCGCCCGCACCCGCGAGGGCATGCAGATCGCCAAGGCAGCCGGCAAGCTCCGTGGCCGCCAACCCACCCTCAGCAAGACCAAGCGCCGCCACCTCATCACTCTCGCCGCCGCCGGCCAGCACACCCAGGCAGAGCTCGCCGAACTCTTCGACGTCTCCCGCACCACCATCTACCGCGAGCTCCGACGCGAGCAGCCCCCCACCGACGCCCTGTAGCCCACTCACCACGCGCGAGTGCCCTCTGGCAGGCAGAGTGAAGTCATGGATGCCCCCTCGACCGGCCACCTCATCGCCGCGGCGGCCGTCTCCACCATCGCCCTGGGCCTCTGGCTCTTCGACCGACGGCACCGACGCCGGGCCGGCAAGCCATCCAGCACGAATCCGAACCCTCGCCCCGCGAGACACCTCGCGACCATGACAGCGAGCCTCGCTCTAGGGCTGTGGGTGCTCTACCTCGTACTCACCATCAGCCCATCGGTAGCCGACGGGTTCTTCGGCGTCCCCTCCACGACTGTCCTCCTCGTCGCCGTCGTGATCAACCTCGTCGTCACCTTCCGGACAATTCACAACGGCCCCTACCCCCGTGGGCGGCAGCCCTCGGGGGTTCCTTTTCAGTGCACCCCTCGCCGGGCTGACGTACTGACGATCCTCACTCCCAGGACCAGAGGCTAGCCTCGAAGCGACCGACACCGAACGATCTAGGAGCCCCAGCACCATGGTGCAGAAGACCACCGTGACATTGATCGACGACCTCGACGAAAACATCACCGAGGACGTTCAGACCGTCACCTTCGCCCACGAGGGCAAGACCTACGAGATCGACCTCGGCGCCGAGAACCGTCAGGCACTGGACGACGCGCTCGCCTCCTACAAGGCCGTCGCCCGCAAGGCCGGCCGCTCCACCACCAGCCCCTCCCCCGGCGCACCCGTGTCGCCTCCGACGCCGGCGCAATCCGCGAGTGGGCTGCCGCCAACGGCATCGAGGTCAACGACCGCGGCCGCATCCCCGCCAACATCCGCGAACAGTTCGACGCCGCCCAGAAGTAGCCACCGCCACCTGAACTGCCGGCCTCGCTGTCGCGAGGACACGAAGCCGAGAGGCACCGAGGGTCGCGGTGTGCACTAACACCACCGTTACTGGTGTTAGATGCCAGGGGGCGGAGATGCCTGTAGCGGGTAGGTAGTGGTGTGTCCCGGTCTCGTGCAGTCGAGATTCTCTCGGTCTCATACGACGGTCCGCCGAAGAACCCACCCAAGATCAGTACAGCTAATTAGGTGAGCTTCTCGATCGCTTCGAGTGCTGCCTTGGTGCCCTGCTCGGTCTGCATGGTCTTGGCGAGGGACGCCACGGCGCCGCGGTAGGCAGAGGTTGCCTGTATCGCCCGTCCGAGGCTCGCTGCGCTTACGCGGCGTCGTGGGATCGGGGCGGGAGCGAGTCCGCGTCGATGCAGCATCGCGCCCCAGAACGGCTGGTCGGCGATGAACGGAACGATGATGGAAGGAGCCCCCGCGCGTGCTGCCGCTTGGACCGTCCCGATACCCCCGTGGTGCATGGCGGCAGACGCCCTCGGCAGAGTCAGACCGTGGGGGACCGATCGCACGACCATGACGTCGGCTCCGCGCAACCGGTCGGGAACATCGACTCCTCCGAGGCCAGTGGCCATGAGAACTCGGTAGCCGTGAGCGTGGGCGGCACTGATCACAGCACGGCCGCGTTCGATCGGGTCGCCAGCCGACATGGACCCGAACCCGGCATAGATGAACGGCCCACCCGCGACGAAATCGCTGACGTCCTGGGGTAGCACCTCCGTTGTGACGGGTTCGATCCACGGGCCCGTGAGGTGGACGCTGGCTGGCCAGTCTGCGGGCCTTTCGAGAAGTGTCGGGGTGATGGGCAGCAGCGTTGCCGCCGGGGACGGGAGTCGCTGGTCGCGGGAGATGCCGAGCTGGCCCGCTGCCTCGTCGAGGGCAGCACCGAACATCGATGAGGCATGCGAAGTCCCGAGGTAGGTGAGCCGGTTGAGGATTCCGAGATCAGCGGTCACGGTGCCGGCGGCGGGGAACGCGCGCGTGGGCGTGACAGCCGGCACCAGCTCGACGAGCACGTGCGGAATGTCGAGAGCAGCGGCGATCAGGGGTGCTGAGAGCACCTTGGGGTGGGCGAGGACCACGTCTGGAACGAACGCAGCGGCTGCACGTGCAGCACCCACGATCACGCCCCGCATGATCGGTTTCACCACCGTGCGGTAGTTGCGCAGCGCCGCGCCGATCGAGACACCCTGATCCCGGATCACCGCTGAGTAGTCCACCCCCAGACTCACGAGATCGACACCTTCAGATGACACCCCAGAGCCGTCCGGACCGGCGACCTGGACGTCATGACCGGCTCGCGCAGCTGTCCGGGCCAGGGCGAGGAAGGGCTCGACGTCGCCGCGTGAGCCGGCAGTCACCAGAAGGATCCTCATAGTTGAACGTCGGCCGATCGGTCAGCTGGTGCTGCGGTGTGCACGCCCGCGAGGGGCCGCGGATCTCGCCGGTCCTTGGCGCATGTGGTCGCGGGCGCGGGCCAGGACGTCAGCGAGGGTCTGGACGTCCTGTCCGGTCAGCGGCGCGAAGAGCATGTCGTTCAGGATCGCGATGTGTCCGGGGAAGACGTCGGCGAGCAGGGAACGCCCGTCCTCGGTGATCGCCACCTCGATGCTGCGCTCGTCCTCGCTCGAGGGCGCCCGCGAGACGAGGCCGCGCTTCTCCAACGTCTGCGCCTGATAGGTCAGCCCGCTGCGGCTGTAGACCACGCCGTCGGCAAGATCCGTCATCCGCAGACATCCCCGCGGTGCATCCCCGAGAGTCGCCAGCAGCTGGAACTGCACGTAGCTGAGGTCGCCGGCCCGCCTGAGCTGCTGCTCGACGGCGTGCCGCAACAGACTGCTGACCTCGATCAGCGCGAAGTAGGCACCTAGTTGCAAGGGGTCGAGTACCGCTGGTGACGTCTTCACCACGTCATCTTACTTCGAGTGCGTAGTAGTTGCTTCGAAGATGGAGTAGGTCTAGGGTCGCCACATCGCTTCGAACTCGAAGCACTACATAGGAGGACATCATGAAGGCAGTGCGTTTCCACGAGACCGGCGGCCCGGAAGTGCTGCGCTACGAGGAGGTCGACCGCCCCGAGGCGGGAGCTGGTCAGGTGCGCGTTCGCGTGGCCGGTGTCGCGCACAACCCGGCCGACGGTGGGATGCGGGGCGGGTTCCTGCCGATCCCGATCACCCTGCCGCACACCCCCGGGTACGACGTCTCAGGCACAGTCGACCAGGTCGGCGACGGCGTCGAGGACCTCTCGGTCGGGCAGGAGGTCGTGGGCTTCATCCCGATGGCCGGGGACGGCGCAGCGGCGCAGTACGTCACGGCTCCTGCTGAATCGTTCGTTCCCGCGCCCGCCACGATCCCGCTCGCTGATGCTGCCGGGTTGCCCTCGGTGGGGCTGACGGCATCTCAGGCGCTGTTCGACGTGGGCGGTCTGACCTTCGGCCAGCGCGTCCTGATCAACGGCGCGGGGGCCCGGTCGGGGGTATGCCGTGCAGCTCGCCAAGCGCGCGGGCGCGTATGTCATCGCTACCGCCAGCCCGCGCAGCACCGCGTCGGTCGCAGCTCACGGCGCCGACGAGATCGTCGATCACACCCGGAGCGAGGTTCTTAGCGCCGTGACCGAACCCGTCGACCTGCTGCTCAACCTCGCACCCATCACGGCCGAGGACTTCGCGGCCCTCATGGGCCGGGTGCGCGATGGCGGAGTCGTCGTCTCCACCACTCCGATGGTCCCGACCCCGAACGACCAGGAGCGTGACGTGCGAGGAGAAACGATCTTCGTGCAGCCGAACCGCACCGCCCTGTCCGACCTGGTGAAGCTGGTCGACCGGGGCGAACTACGCATCGACATCGCCCGTCATGTGACGTTGATCGACCTGCCCGAGTTGCACAGCCAGGCCGAAGCCGGCCGGGTACACGGCAAGGTCATCGTCCTGCCTCCCACCGACTGATTCAGACCGAGCCCGATTCCGACACAGTTGCCGACCGGCGTGCAGGTCCACCGCGGCGAGCTCCGAGGCGAACCCCACGGGCCCAGCAGCGGAATGGAAGGGCCACTCGCGCCGGTACTAGCCCTGCCGGAACGGCCCCGTCGATCGACGGGGCCGTTCGGCACACCTGGACACGTGCCACACGATGCGCACCGGCACGCGGTGGGGCCCCTAGTCGGTGACTGCGATGGCTTCGATCTCGACGACGAAGTCGGGTGTGAAGAGCGCTTGAACTCCGATGATGGTCACGGGCGGCGCGGGCGTCGGGAATCCGTCGACTTCTTGTGCGTGTGCGATCCCGGCCAGAACGTCCTCCCACATCGAGGGCTGCCAGTCCACGATGTAGAAGGTGAGGCGAGCGATGTCTGCGGGTGCGCCACCGGCGCCGCGGACTCCGACGGCGATGTTGTGCAGGGCGGCTCGGACCTGTCCGGCGAGGTCGGGTGCGGCGGGCTCGAAGTCGGCCGTGACGCCCGCCTGGCCGGCGAGCACGATGAGACGCGAGCCGGTGGCGACCGCGACAGGCGAGTAGTCGGTCTGCTTCAGCAGGCCCTCGGGGTGCGAGAAGTTGACGGGCACAGGATTCTCCGAAGTGTTGGGGAGCCGGCGCCCATCTGGCACGCCGTGATCAGGATCGAGCCTAGGTGTGTCGTGGCAGCTGCGGCAGAGGTCTCTACGGAAGTTCTGAGGTCGGGCAGTGACTGCTACCGGCATGGTCCGGTTCCGTTTCACACGGGAGGATGATGGATGGGTGATCGGTACTGCGGCCCTTTCTCCGCCGTCTGACGGCGGCCCGGCCAGCGTTCCCGCCCCCTCTGCTGGGGCCTCCGCCACGGTGTGGCGGGTGCTCGTGCAGCTCAAGAACCCGGTCCTGGCCGACATTGTCGTTGGCGTGCTGCGCGGGGAGGGGATGGAGGTGCGTCTTGCCGCGCGGGCCGAGGACGTCCTCGCCACCGCTACGGTGCTCGACCCAGACGTCGTGATCCTGAACGCGGGGATCCTCGACGCGGATCCGATTGCCGTGCTGGCAAAGATCCGGAGGGCGCGTCAGGTCCCGGCGCTGCTGGTGACGGGCCCGGGTGAGCACGACCGGCGTCTGCCAGGTGTGACCGCCGGCGGTGATGATTACCTGCGACGCCCGTTCAGCGCTGAGGATCTCGCTGCTCGCGTGCGCGACCTCCTACGCGGCGTGGGGGGCCAGGCGCCCCGCCTGCCCTCGACCTACCGGGTCGGGGATCTCGAGCTCGACGAGATCACGCGCGAGGTGCGACGCGGCGATCAGGAGCTACACCTGTCGATCACGGAGTTCGACCTCTTGCGCCTGCTGATGCGCAACCCCCGACGCGTGATGTCGAAGGCGCAGATCGCCGACCGTGTCTGGCACTACGACTACACCGTCAACCCCAAAACTTTGGATCTCTACATCCACTACCTGCGTCGGAAGGTCGACGCCGACCGGACTCCCTGATCCACAACGTTCACAGCGTGGGGTACGTCCTGCGTCCCGCCCACGGACCCGAGAACGCACCGAGACCCTGAACCGTGTCCGTGAGGATGGTCCGATGAATATCTCGAGTGTGACTGTCGGACTGCCCGTCGCCGATCTAGCGGCAGCAGTTCTTTGGTATCGCAGGGTTCTCGAACTCATCGAGCCGGGTCTTGAGCCCGACGACGACGTGGTGGAGTTCAAGGTGGGACCGGTGTGGCTCCAGCTGGGGTCGGAGCCCACTGCACGTTCGGGCGCCGAGGTCGTGTTGCGCCTGGGGGTCACCAACGCCGCGCTCGAACACGAGCGACTGATGAGCCTGGGGGTCGCCGTCGGACCGCTCCAGCACGTCGAGAGCGCGGTGAACTACTTCGACTTCGTCGATCCGGACGGCAACCGGCTCAGCATCTACTCGTTAGTGCCAGCAGGAGCGTGAGGCAGGTGACGATAGCGGCCCGACTCCCCCGCTTCGACCCAAGACAGCTCGGTCGGTCGGCCCGGAATCGAACCTCTAGAATCAACGGCTGGGCCACCGACGGCCCGTGCGCCCATCACCCCGGGGAGGTGACCACATGCCGTTCCGCAGCAAGCAGACACTCGATCAGTGGCTGGAGGAGTTCACCCCCGCCCACCCCGTGGCCGAAACCGCTCGCGTGGTCATCCAGGACGGGCCGGCCGGGACCGACACCGGTCTGGTCGTGGTCCCGCTGAGCAACGCCACCACCACGGTGTACATGCAGCCCCACGAGCCGGGCGACCCCCGCTGGCGCGTGGTCATCGAACCCCAACCCGACGAAACCATCCTCAGCAGCTCCGAGCTCCACCAGCTGACCGCCGAGCTGCGGACCGCCGCCGAGCTGTGCGCGTACCTCGAGGCCAAGTCCGCCACCCACACCGAGGCGATCCCCGTCGTCCCGTTTACCGAGTCCGAACTCGCCGGCTGAAGCTCTACGACCTCCGACTTATGGAGCCCGGGCTGACACGCCTTCACCTCACGCCAGCGTTCGCTGTAAGCGAAACTTTTGTTAGCGAACATTCTCCCACGGTTACTGCTTTTTCCCTAAGGTCACGTGAGTGAGCGAGGAGGACGCCCGAGACCGGCAGGAGCGCTGGCATCGCGCGGGGCGTCCGTGGTGCTCTCACCTGTGGGCTACCCGCCACGAAGATGGTCTTCTGACCTGCCAGATGTGCGGCACGAGGTGGGAAGTTGGGTCCCCCGCCCCCGCACCCCTCCCTGAGGTGCAGCGCCCGCCTCCCCCGGTCTAGGTGAGAGCCGAGGAGTAGGTCGCCTGGTCCCCTGCCGCTGCGTCAGCGGTCTGTACGTTCGGGTGTCGTGGCAACTCAAGTGTGAAGGTGGTTCCGCCGTCGGGGTTGTTGACCATCGTGACCTCGCCCGAGTGCGCCCGTGCGATGTCCCGTGCGATCGCGAGGCCCAGTCCCATCCCCTGCGTTGCGGTCCGGCGAGCTGTGACCGAACGGAAGCCGCGCTGGAAGAGCTGCGGGAGGTCCTGCGGGTCGATCCCGGGGCCTTGGTCGACCACTCGGACGCGGACGTGGTCGGGCGTCCCCTCGACCAGGACGCGGGTCGTCGTGCCCGCGGGAGGGTACTTCAGCGCGTTGGAGACGAGGTTGTCCAGCACCTGCCGGATGCGCAGGTGATCCACCTCGGCACGCGTGTCACCGATGGGCGTACCCGCCTCCAACGTGATGCCGCGACCGGCGGCCTTGGGCTGGAAGGAGGCGACGCTCTCCCGAACGATGTCCCCGACGTCCGTCGGCGCGAAGTGCGGCTCCGCCTGGGCTTCGATCCCCGCCTGCAGGAGCATCTGGACCAGCGTCGAGAGGTGGGTGGCGTTGCGGTGGATGACCTCCACCGGCCGAGCGATACCCAGCTCCTCCAGGTCCAGGGTGTCCTGGAGCATCTCGGCGAACCCGATGATCGAGGTCAGCGGGGTCCGCAGCTCGTGGGTGAAGGTCAGGATCATCTCCTCGCGGGTGGTGATCGCGTTGACCAGGTCCGTGACGTCATGAGCTGCCAGCACCCACCCGGCGGGGCCGGCGAGACCGTCGAGCTTCGTGGTGGTGAAGGTGACGGCTCGCTGGTCACCGGGCGGACCGAGGTAGAACAGGTCGTGATCGACCATGTCGCCTCGCAGCATCCGCTCCATGGGCTGCTCACCGAGGTCCACGGGTGTGACCTGGTCGGACTGGTAGATGTGCTGCGCGCTCACGGTCTCGGCGTCGTAGCCGGCACGCTGAGCGAAGCCGGTCATCGCCTTGTTGCGGACCTCCACCCTGCCGGCGGTGTCGTAGTAGGTCACCCCGGTCTCGATCGCATCGGCGACCACCTGCGCGGTGTTGACCGCCGCCCGCGCCTCCAGCAGTGCCTGTTGAAGCTGGACGCGCTGAAGCCAGGCGTGCCGGGCCGACAGGTACACCACCGTGGCCACCGCGACGAGGGCCAGGATCTGGACAGCCGCACTGGCCCACGTCGCCGCCACAGCCCTGCTCGACCCCAGCGCGAGAGCCGTCAGGATCGGGGGAACCCCGACCGCCAAGAGATACGGGCCACGGCGCGCCCTGAATCCGTAGCTCAGGTGCAGCGCCGGCAGCATCATCAGACCCACCATTGAGGGAGTCGTGGGCCACGACGCGTAATCCACCCCCGCCACCACCACCATGTGCACCACCGCACCACCGATCAAGACCCCCTCCCCCAACCGGGAGACCAGAAGACCCGTCGCAGCTGTCGCGCATGCCGCCGCCACCCCCGCCGCCACATACGGCCACGTCGGCCCCGCCTCAGTCACGGCGCCGGCCACCAGCGCTACCGCGAGTGTCACCAGGAACGGTGCCTGGGTGCGCCACAGCACCGTCCGCACCGGCAAAGGCGGCACAAGCGCCTCAACATCAGCCATCGACGACATCCCGCCATGCTACGACCGCACGTTTGCTTTTCCCTTTCCTGGGCTCAGGTTGTGCCCTGGCTGGGAACTTCGCTCGCGCGCCGATCGGACGAGAGGTTGCGGCTCCCCCTCTCCGGCGACCGGATCTAACATCACTGTTACCACTGTTGAGAGTGTGGTCTGGGACGAGCGGAAACTCGTGCTCACCGCGGCCGACAAGCGGAAAGATTCGTACACGGGTTGTGGACACTCCCCCGCCGGCGTGTCTCGCGGCGGCCGGCGGACGTGCGCAGCCGACCGTTTGCGGACGCCGACCTGCGCGGAGCTCGCGTCCGCTGATGGTCGAGCCGGCCTGGCCGATGGCGACGTACGGGAGGCTCAGCGCGTGAAGCCTGTCCGGAGTCGTCCGCCCGCGCTTTCGAGCTCGGCGGCCGCTGCGGCATGGAAGGCGTCGAAGTCGCCGGCGACGTACGGGTCGGTCAGGCGAGCTGCGCGCACCGCATCCCATCGACGCAGTTCGCGGGAGAGGTGTTTGCCGGTGCCGATCCAGCGGTGGTTAGTAATGAGCGCGAGGGACGCGACCTGTCGCAGCAGCTCGGCTGCGACCACGCGGCGCTCAACGTCGTCGGTCACGTCGGCGAGATCGTCGACGAGGTCGGTGATGGCATAGCGCAGGAGGTTGACGTCGGCGTCTTCGGGCTGAGGGCCGCGGTCGTACGTCTCGGCCCAGCGTTCGCGGAGCTGCTCCAATACCTCGTCGCCGGCGAGCACCCGACCCTCGAGCAGCATCCGCACGATTACGGGCCGCCACTGCTCGACGCCGCGCTGCGCCCACCGCTCGAAGCCCACGGGCGTGTATGCGAACACCTCGACCGCCTCGCCCTCGTGGGCGTACGTGGCGGCGAGCGAGTCGGCACCGTCGGCTAGGAACCCGTCAGGGCCGAGCAGCAACAGGTCGACATCGCTCGACGCCGTCCGCTCGTTACGCACGGTGCTGCCAGCGACGATCACGCTTGTCGCATCGGGGAACCGCTCCGC
>NZ_BSUM01000003.1 GCF_030161595.1 Litorihabitans aurantiacus | reverse complement strand
GTCATGGATGCCCCCTCGACCGGCCACCTCATCGCCGCGGCGGCCGTCTCCACCATCGCCCTGGGCCTCTGGCTCTTCGACCGACGGCACCGACGCCGGGCCGGCAAGCCATCCAGCACGAATCCGAACCCTCGCCCCGCGAGACACCTCGCGACCATGACAGCGAGCCTCGCTCTAGGGCTGTGGGTGCTCTACCTCGTACTCACCATCAGCCCATCGGTAGCCGACGGGTTCTTCGGCGTCCCCTCCACGACTGTCCTCCTCGTCGCCGTCGTGATCAACCTCGTCGTCACCTTCCGGACAATTCACAACGGCCCCTACCCCCGTGGGCGGCAGCCCTCGGGGGTTCCTTTCAGTGCACCCCTCGCCGGGCTGACGTACTGACGATCCTCACTCCCAGGACCAGAGGCTAGCCTCGAAGCGACCGACACCGAACGATCTAGGAGCCCCAGCACCATGGTGCAGAAGACCACCGTGACATTGATCGACGACCTCGACGAAAACATCACCGAGGACGTTCAGACCGTCACCTTCGCCCACGAGGGCAAGACCTACGAGATCGACCTCGGCGCCGAGAACCGTCAGGCACTGGACGACGCGCTCGCCTCCTACAAGGCCGTCGCCCGCAAGGCCGGCCGCTCCACCACCAGCCCCTCCCCCGGCGCACCCGTGTCGCCTCCGACGCCGGCGCAATCCGCGAGTGGGCTGCCGCCAACGGCATCGAGGTCAACGACCGCGGCCGCAT
This sequence comes from Litorihabitans aurantiacus, assembly GCF_030161595.1. Lineage (NCBI taxonomy): Bacteria > Bacillati > Actinomycetota > Actinomycetes > Micrococcales > Beutenbergiaceae > Litorihabitans > Litorihabitans aurantiacus. The sequence goes on along the minus strand of NZ_BSUM01000003.1, from coordinate 43,304 downwards.
CCCCGCCAACATCCGCGAACAGTTCGACGCCGCCCAGAAGTAGCCACCGCCACCTGAACTGCCGGCCTCGCTGTCGCGAGGACACGAAGCCGAGAGGCACCGAGGGTCGCGGTGTGCACTAACACCACCGTTACTGGTGTTAGATGCCAGGGGGCGGAGATGCCTGTAGCGGGTAGGTAGTGGTGTGTCCCGGTCTCGTGCAGTCGAGATTCTCTCGGTCTCATACGACGGTCCGCCGAAGAACCCACCCAAGATCAGTACAGCTAATTAGGTGAGCTTCTCGATCGCTTCGAGTGCTGCCTTGGTGCCCTGCTCGGTCTGCATGGTCTTGGCGAGGGACGCCACGGCGCCGCGGTAGGCAGAGGTTGCCTGTATCGCCCGTCCGAGGCTCGCTGCGCTTACGCGGCGTCGTGGGATCGGGGCGGGAGCGAGTCCGCGTCGATGCAGCATCGCGCCCCAGAACGGCTGGTCGGCGATGAACGGAACGATGATGGAAGGAGCCCCGCGCGTGCTGCCGCTTGGACCGTCCCGATACCCCCGTGGTGCATGGCGGCAGACGCCCTCGGCAGAGTCAGACCGTGGGGGACCGATCGCACGACCATGACGTCGGCTCCGCGCAACCGGTCGGGAACATCGACTCCTCCGAGGCCAGTGGCCATGAGAACTCGGTAGCCGTGAGCGTGGGCGGCACTGATCACAGCACGGCCGCGTTCGATCGGGTCGCCAGCCGACATGGACCCGAACCCGGCATAGATGAACGGCCCACCCGCGACGAAATCGCTGACGTCCTGGGGTAGCACCTCCGTTGTGACGGGTTCGATCCACGGGCCCGTGAGGTGGACGCTGGCTGGCCAGTCTGCGGGCCTTTCGAGAAGTGTCGGGGTGATGGGCAGCAGCGTTGCCGCCGGGGACGGGAGTCGCTGGTCGCGGGAGATGCCGAGCTGGCCCGCTGCCTCGTCGAGGGCAGCACCGAACATCGATGAGGCATGCGAAGTCCCGAGGTAGGTGAGCCGGTTGAGGATTCCGAGATCAGCGGTCACGGTGCCGGCGGCGGGGAACGCGCGCGTGGGCGTGACAGCCGGCACCAGCTCGACGAGCACGTGCGGAATGTCGAGAGCAGCGGCGATCAGGGGTGCTGAGAGCACCTTGGGGTGGGCGAGGACCACGTCTGGAACGAACGCAGCGGCTGCACGTGCAGCACCCACGATCACGCCCCGCATGATCGGTTTCACCACCGTGCGGTAGTTGCGCAGCGCCGCGCCGATCGAGACACCCTGATCCCGGATCACCGCTGAGTAGTCCACCCCCAGACTCACGAGATCGACACCTTCAGATGACACCCCAGAGCCGTCCGGACCGGCGACCTGGACGTCATGACCGGCTCGCGCAGCTGTCCGGGCCAGGGCGAGGAAGGGCTCGACGTCGCCGCGTGAGCCGGCAGTCACCAGAAGGATCCTCATAGTTGAACGTCGGCCGATCGGTCAGCTGGTGCTGCGGTGTGCACGCCCGCGAGGGGCCGCGGATCTCGCCGGTCCTTGGCGCATGTGGTCGCGGGCGCGGGCCAGGACGTCAGCGAGGGTCTGGACGTCCTGTCCGGTCAGCGGCGCGAAGAGCATGTCGTTCAGGATCGCGATGTGTCCGGGGAAGACGTCGGCGAGCAGGGAACGCCCGTCCTCGGTGATCGCCACCTCGATGCTGCGCTCGTCCTCGCTCGAGGGCGCCCGCGAGACGAGGCCGCGCTTCTCCAACGTCTGCGCCTGATAGGTCAGCCCGCTGCGGCTGTAGACCACGCCGTCGGCAAGATCCGTCATCCGCAGACATCCCCGCGGTGCATCCCCGAGAGTCGCCAGCAGCTGGAACTGCACGTAGCTGAGGTCGCCGGCCCGCCTGAGCTGCTGCTCGACGGCGTGCCGCAACAGACTGCTGACCTCGATCAGCGCGAAGTAGGCACCTAGTTGCAAGGGGTCGAGTACCGCTGGTGACGTCTTCACCACGTCATCTTACTTCGAGTGCGTAGTAGTTGCTTCGAAGATGGAGTAGGTCTAGGGTCGCCACATCGCTTCGAACTCGAAGCACTACATAGGAGGACATCATGAAGGCAGTGCGTTTCCACGAGACCGGCGGCCCGGAAGTGCTGCGCTACGAGGAGGTCGACCGCCCCGAGGCGGGAGCTGGTCAGGTGCGCGTTCGCGTGGCCGGTGTCGCGCACAACCCGGCCGACGGTGGGATGCGGGGCGGGTTCCTGCCGATCCCGATCACCCTGCCGCACACCCCCGGGTACGACGTCTCAGGCACAGTCGACCAGGTCGGCGACGGCGTCGAGGACCTCTCGGTCGGGCAGGAGGTCGTGGGCTTCATCCCGATGGCCGGGGACGGCGCAGCGGCGCAGTACGTCACGGCTCCTGCTGAATCGTTCGTTCCCGCGCCCGCCACGATCCCGCTCGCTGATGCTGCCGGGTTGCCCTCGGTGGGGCTGACGGCATCTCAGGCGCTGTTCGACGTGGGCGGTCTGACCTTCGGCCAGCGCGTCCTGATCAACGGCGCGGGGGCCCGGTCGGGGGGTATGCCGTGCAGCTCGCCAAGCGCGCGGGCGCGTATGTCATCGCTACCGCCAGCCCGCGCAGCACCGCGTCGGTCGCAGCTCACGGCGCCGACGAGATCGTCGATCACACCCGGAGCGAGGTTCTTAGCGCCGTGACCGAACCCGTCGACCTGCTGCTCAACCTCGCACCCATCACGGCCGAGGACTTCGCGGCCCTCATGGGCCGGGTGCGCGATGGCGGAGTCGTCGTCTCCACCACTCCGATGGTCCCGACCCCGAACGACCAGGAGCGTGACGTGCGAGGAGAAACGATCTTCGTGCAGCCGAACCGCACCGCCCTGTCCGACCTGGTGAAGCTGGTCGACCGGGGCGAACTACGCATCGACATCGCCCGTCATGTGACGTTGATCGACCTGCCCGAGTTGCACAGCCAGGCCGAAGCCGGCCGGGTACACGGCAAGGTCATCGTCCTGCCTCCCACCGACTGATTCAGACCGAGCCCGATTCCGACACAGTTGCCGACCGGCGTGCAGGTCCACCGCGGCGAGCTCCGAGGCGAACCCCACGGGCCCAGCAGCGGAATGGAAGGGCCACTCGCGCCGGTACTAGCCCTGCCGGAACGGCCCCGTCGATCGACGGGGCCGTTCGGCACACCTGGACACGTGCCACACGATGCGCACCGGCACGCGGTGGGGCCCCTAGTCGGTGACTGCGATGGCTTCGATCTCGACGACGAAGTCGGGTGTGAAGAGCGCTTGAACTCCGATGATGGTCACGGGCGGCGCGGGCGTCGGGAATCCGTCGACTTCTTGTGCGTGTGCGATCCCGGCCAGAACGTCCTCCCACATCGAGGGCTGCCAGTCCACGATGTAGAAGGTGAGGCGAGCGATGTCTGCGGGTGCGCCACCGGCGCCGCGGACTCCGACGGCGATGTTGTGCAGGGCGGCTCGGACCTGTCCGGCGAGGTCGGGTGCGGCGGGCTCGAAGTCGGCCGTGACGCCCGCCTGGCCGGCGAGCACGATGAGACGCGAGCCGGTGGCGACCGCGACAGGCGAGTAGTCGGTCTGCTTCAGCAGGCCCTCGGGGTGCGAGAAGTTGACGGGCACAGGATTCTCCGAAGTGTTGGGGAGCCGGCGCCCATCTGGCACGCCGTGATCAGGATCGAGCCTAGGTGTGTCGTGGCAGCTGCGGCAGAGGTCTCTACGGAAGTTCTGAGGTCGGGCAGTGACTGCTACCGGCATGGTCCGGTTCCGTTTCACACGGGAGGATGATGGATGGGTGATCGGTACTGCGGCCCTTTCTCCGCCGTCTGACGGCGGCCCGGCCAGCGTTCCCGCCCCCTCTGCTGGGGCCTCCGCCACGGTGTGGCGGGTGCTCGTGCAGCTCAAGAACCCGGTCCTGGCCGACATTGTCGTTGGCGTGCTGCGCGGGGAGGGGATGGAGGTGCGTCTTGCCGCGCGGGCCGAGGACGTCCTCGCCACCGCTACGGTGCTCGACCCAGACGTCGTGATCCTGAACGCGGGGATCCTCGACGCGGATCCGATTGCCGTGCTGGCAAAGATCCGGAGGGCGCGTCAGGTCCCGGCGCTGCTGGTGACGGGCCCGGGTGAGCACGACCGGCGTCTGCCAGGTGTGACCGCCGGCGGTGATGATTACCTGCGACGCCCGTTCAGCGCTGAGGATCTCGCTGCTCGCGTGCGCGACCTCCTACGCGGCGTGGGGGGCCAGGCGCCCCGCCTGCCCTCGACCTACCGGGTCGGGGATCTCGAGCTCGACGAGATCACGCGCGAGGTGCGACGCGGCGATCAGGAGCTACACCTGTCGATCACGGAGTTCGACCTCTTGCGCCTGCTGATGCGCAACCCCCGACGCGTGATGTCGAAGGCGCAGATCGCCGACCGTGTCTGGCACTACGACTACACCGTCAACCCCAAAACTTTGGATCTCTACATCCACTACCTGCGTCGGAAGGTCGACGCCGACCGGACTCCCTGATCCACAACGTTCACAGCGTGGGGTACGTCCTGCGTCCCGCCCACGGACCCGAGAACGCACCGAGACCCTGAACCGTGTCCGTGAGGATGGTCCGATGAATATCTCGAGTGTGACTGTCGGACTGCCCGTCGCCGATCTAGCGGCAGCAGTTCTTTGGTATCGCAGGGTTCTCGAACTCATCGAGCCGGGTCTTGAGCCCGACGACGACGTGGTGGAGTTCAAGGTGGGACCGGTGTGGCTCCAGCTGGGGTCGGAGCCCACTGCACGTTCGGGCGCCGAGGTCGTGTTGCGCCTGGGGGTCACCAACGCCGCGCTCGAACACGAGCGACTGATGAGCCTGGGGGTCGCCGTCGGACCGCTCCAGCACGTCGAGAGCGCGGTGAACTACTTCGACTTCGTCGATCCGGACGGCAACCGGCTCAGCATCTACTCGTTAGTGCCAGCAGGAGCGTGAGGCAGGTGACGATAGCGGCCCGACTCCCCCGCTTCGACCCAAGACAGCTCGGTCGGTCGGCCCGGAATCGAACCTCTAGAATCAACGGCTGGGCCACCGACGGCCCGTGCGCCCATCACCCCGGGGAGGTGACCACATGCCGTTCCGCAGCAAGCAGACACTCGATCAGTGGCTGGAGGAGTTCACCCCCGCCCACCCCGTGGCCGAAACCGCTCGCGTGGTCATCCAGGACGGGCCGGCCGGGACCGACACCGGTCTGGTCGTGGTCCCGCTGAGCAACGCCACCACCACGGTGTACATGCAGCCCCACGAGCCGGGCGACCCCCGCTGGCGCGTGGTCATCGAACCCCAACCCGACGAAACCATCCTCAGCAGCTCCGAGCTCCACCAGCTGACCGCCGAGCTGCGGACCGCCGCCGAGCTGTGCGCGTACCTCGAGGCCAAGTCCGCCACCCACACCGAGGCGATCCCCGTCGTCCCGTTTACCGAGTCCGAACTCGCCGGCTGAAGCTCTACGACCTCCGACTTATGGAGCCCGGGCTGACACGCCTTCACCTCACGCCAGCGTTCGCTGTAAGCGAAACTTTTGTTAGCGAACATTCTCCCACGGTTACTGCTTTTTCCCTAAGGTCACGTGAGTGAGCGAGGAGGACGCCCGAGACCGGCAGGAGCGCTGGCATCGCGCGGGGCGTCCGTGGTGCTCTCACCTGTGGGCTACCCGCCACGAAGATGGTCTTCTGACCTGCCAGATGTGCGGCACGAGGTGGGAAGTTGGGTCCCCCGCCCCCGCACCCCTCCCTGAGGTGCAGCGCCCGCCTCCCCCGGTCTAGGTGAGAGCCGAGGAGTAGGTCGCCTGGTCCCCTGCCGCTGCGTCAGCGGTCTGTACGTTCGGGTGTCGTGGCAACTCAAGTGTGAAGGTGGTTCCGCCGTCGGGGTTGTTGACCATCGTGACCTCGCCCGAGTGCGCCCGTGCGATGTCCCGTGCGATCGCGAGGCCCAGTCCCATCCCCTGCGTTGCGGTCCGGCGAGCTGTGACCGAACGGAAGCCGCGCTGGAAGAGCTGCGGGAGGTCCTGCGGGTCGATCCCGGGGCCTTGGTCGACCACTCGGACGCGGACGTGGTCGGGCGTCCCCTCGACCAGGACGCGGGTCGTCGTGCCCGCGGGAGGGTACTTCAGCGCGTTGGAGACGAGGTTGTCCAGCACCTGCCGGATGCGCAGGTGATCCACCTCGGCACGCGTGTCACCGATGGGCGTACCCGCCTCCAACGTGATGCCGCGACCGGCGGCCTTGGGCTGGAAGGAGGCGACGCTCTCCCGAACGATGTCCCCGACGTCCGTCGGCGCGAAGTGCGGCTCCGCCTGGGCTTCGATCCCCGCCTGCAGGAGCATCTGGACCAGCGTCGAGAGGTGGGTGGCGTTGCGGTGGATGACCTCCACCGGCCGAGCGATACCCAGCTCCTCCAGGTCCAGGGTGTCCTGGAGCATCTCGGCGAACCCGATGATCGAGGTCAGCGGGGTCCGCAGCTCGTGGGTGAAGGTCAGGATCATCTCCTCGCGGGTGGTGATCGCGTTGACCAGGTCCGTGACGTCATGAGCTGCCAGCACCCACCCGGCGGGGCCGGCGAGACCGTCGAGCTTCGTGGTGGTGAAGGTGACGGCTCGCTGGTCACCGGGCGGACCGAGGTAGAACAGGTCGTGATCGACCATGTCGCCTCGCAGCATCCGCTCCATGGGCTGCTCACCGAGGTCCACGGGTGTGACCTGGTCGGACTGGTAGATGTGCTGCGCGCTCACGGTCTCGGCGTCGTAGCCGGCACGCTGAGCGAAGCCGGTCATCGCCTTGTTGCGGACCTCCACCCTGCCGGCGGTGTCGTAGTAGGTCACCCCGGTCTCGATCGCATCGGCGACCACCTGCGCGGTGTTGACCGCCGCCCGCGCCTCCAGCAGTGCCTGTTGAAGCTGGACGCGCTGAAGCCAGGCGTGCCGGGCCGACAGGTACACCACCGTGGCCACCGCGACGAGGGCCAGGATCTGGACAGCCGCACTGGCCCACGTCGCCGCCACAGCCCTGCTCGACCCCAGCGCGAGAGCCGTCAGGATCGGGGGAACCCCGACCGCCAAGAGATACGGGCCACGGCGCGCCCTGAATCCGTAGCTCAGGTGCAGCGCCGGCAGCATCATCAGACCCACCATTGAGGGAGTCGTGGGCCACGACGCGTAATCCACCCCCGCCACCACCACCATGTGCACCACCGCACCACCGATCAAGACCCCCTCCCCCAACCGGGAGACCAGAAGACCCGTCGCAGCTGTCGCGCATGCCGCCGCCACCCCCGCCGCCACATACGGCCACGTCGGCCCCGCCTCAGTCACGGCGCCGGCCACCAGCGCTACCGCGAGTGTCACCAGGAACGGTGCCTGGGTGCGCCACAGCACCGTCCGCACCGGCAAAGGCGGCACAAGCGCCTCAACATCAGCCATCGACGACATCCCGCCATGCTACGACCGCACGTTTGCTTTTCCCTTTCCTGGGCTCAGGTTGTGCCCTGGCTGGGAACTTCGCTCGCGCGCCGATCGGACGAGAGGTTGCGGCTCCCCCTCTCCGGCGACCGGATCTAACATCACTGTTACCACTGTTGAGAGTGTGGTCTGGGACGAGCGGAAACTCGTGCTCACCGCGGCCGACAAGCGGAAAGATTCGTACACGGGTTGTGGACACTCCCCCGCCGGCGTGTCTCGCGGCGGCCGGCGGACGTGCGCAGCCGACCGTTTGCGGACGCCGACCTGCGCGGAGCTCGCGTCCGCTGATGGTCGAGCCGGCCTGGCCGATGGCGACGTACGGGAGGCTCAGCGCGTGAAGCCTGTCCGGAGTCGTCCGCCCGCGCTTTCGAGCTCGGCGGCCGCTGCGGCATGGAAGGCGTCGAAGTCGCCGGCGACGTACGGGTCGGTCAGGCGAGCTGCGCGCACCGCATCCCATCGACGCAGTTCGCGGGAGAGGTGTTTGCCGGTGCCGATCCAGCGGTGGTTAGTAATGAGCGCGAGGGACGCGACCTGTCGCAGCAGCTCGGCTGCGACCACGCGGCGCTCAACGTCGTCGGTCACGTCGGCGAGATCGTCGACGAGGTCGGTGATGGCATAGCGCAGGAGGTTGACGTCGGCGTCTTCGGGCTGAGGGCCGCGGTCGTACGTCTCGGCCCAGCGTTCGCGGAGCTGCTCCAATACCTCGTCGCCGGCGAGCACCCGACCCTCGAGCAGCATCCGCACGATTACGGGCCGCCACTGCTCGACGCCGCGCTGCGCCCACCGCTCGAAGCCCACGGGCGTGTATGCGAACACCTCGACCGCCTCGCCCTCGTGGGCGTACGTGGCGGCGAGCGAGTCGGCACCGTCGGCTAGGAACCCGTCAGGGCCGAGCAGCAACAGGTCGACATCGCTCGACGCCGTCCGCTCGTTACGCACGGTGCTGCCAGCGACGATCACGCTTGTCGCATCGGGGAACCGCTCCGCGACGAAACGTCCCACGACGTCCTCGTACCAGGTGCGCATGCGTCGAGGGTAGGCATAAGCCAATGTGAACCACTTCGTCTCACCCACGGCACGTCACGACCTTTCGGGACGCAGGGTCAGCGGTGTCGGCAGCGGGTGTAGGCGTTGATGGTCGCGATACTGCTGGCTACGACGATCGCTGTCCCTACAGACGCGCAGATGGTGGGGACCCAGTCCGTTCGTAGATGGTGACGCTGGCGGCGGTGTGACGTGAACGATCCACTGAACGACAAGCTGAATCTCGCCCGACCCGCCAACAAGCTGCACCCCACGGTGTCATCCGGCACGTAGTTGAGCTCGTAGGGCCGTGCCATCAGCACCCGGCGGGCGCCCGTAAGTGGCCCGGTAGTCACGCGAGAAGTGCGAGGCGCTGAGGTAGCCGACCCGCACGCTGGCCTGGGCAGCGGAGAGTCCGTCGACGACCATGGCCCGCCGGGCCTCCCCCAGGCGTAGCCGCTTGAGGTAGTGCATGGGGGTGAGCCCGGTCAGCTCACGAAAGCGGCGTCGCAGCGTGGCCGGGCTGGTCCCGGCCGCGGACGCGATGCTCTCGACGGTCCAGGGATCAGCCAGCGCCTGGTCCATACGCGCGATCGCGGCACCGACGACGTCGGCCCGGGCGTGCTCGGCGGCGGCGAGTAGACGTGGAGCCTGATCGCTTTGCAGCAGCCGCAGGACGATCTCCCTGCTCAGCAGCGGTGCAAGGACCGCCGCCTCCTGGGGTGCGTCCAGCAGTGTCAGGAGCCGTTCGACTGCATCGGCGAGCTCGTAGGTCATCGTCCCGAGGCGCGCTGGCTGGTCATCGCCGCGTTGCCGGGGCAGCTGCGCCGCGACCTCCACCACTACAGCGGGGTCAAGACGCCAGTTCACCGACAAAAAGTCCCCCTGCTGACCGACCTCGAGCACGCGCGCGATCAGCGGTAGATCTACTGGGGTGATCAGAAACCGGTCCGGCCCCCACTCCTGATGGCCCAGCTCGTCGTCTCCCGATAGCTTGCGACCGGTCAGCACCAACGACAACGACGGCGGGTAGCGCACGAACAGCATCGGGGTAGGCGTCAGGGTCCGTCCCAGCAGCAGCCCGAGCTTCGCGGCTCGGTGGGGGTGGTCGATGTGGTGCCGGACTCGCTCAGCAGAGCGCTCCAAGCTCGCCGCGGCGCGGGTATCCATTGCCCCATCCAACCCGACGGGCAAGAAGTTGACCGGATCGGGCAATCCCGCGCACGCGAGAGCGGGGATCGTGGAGGCATGACAACACCCCCTCCGTCCTGACCGATCTGCCGCGCGATGAGCGTCTCGTCGGCCGCACCGCCATCATCACCGGGTCCTCGAGCGGGATCGGGGAAGCCATCGCGCACGTCCTGGCTGCCTCCGGTGCACATGTCCTGGTCCACGGGCGAGACGCCGAGCGAACCGGGTCGGTGGCCGACGCCATCACCACAGCCGGCGGCCGCGCCACGGCGCTGACGGCTGATCTGGCCGCGAGCCCCGCTGCGGTCCGTGACTTCGCCGCACGCGCGAGCCAGGCCCTGGGTGGAAGCGTCGACATCCTCGTCAACAACGCCGGAATCTTCCCCGTGGGCCCGACCGCTTCCCTTCCCGACGAGGACGTCGCTGCACTCCTGGCCACCAACGTGCGCGTTCCGCACGACCTGGTGGGCGCGCTCGCCCCCGGGATGGTCGAGCGAGGCCGCGGCGCGATCATCAACATCACCTCCTGGATGGCCCATATCGGCACGCCGGGCGTGGGGATGTACCCCGCCACGAAGGCCGCCCTGGAACAGCTCACCCGGGCCTGGGCCGCCGAGTACGGTCCCGACGGGGTTCGCGTGAACGCAGTGGCACCCGGTGCGACCATCACCCCCGGCAACCAGGCCACGGTCGAGATCCTGGAAACGCTGACGGCGCCCTCACCGGCAGGCAAGCCCGGGAGCGTCATCGACATCGCGCACGCTGTGCGGTTCCTGGCCTCAGACGAGGCGGCCTACGTGCACGGCACCATCCTGGACGTCGACGGCGGCATCGTCGCGGCCCGGGTGAGCTAGAGGCACAACTAAGCCGTGACGAACACCCAGAACGTCACAGCCGCGAAGGGAACGACCACATGAAGATTGCCATCGTGACCGGGGCGACCCGCGGACTGGGGCGCCACATTGCGGCCACCCTGGCCAGCGCCGGAACCGCCGTCATCGCCACCTACCGGTCAGACCCCAAGCCGGTCGAAGAGATCGTCGCTCAGATCCGCGCGACGGGCCACGAGGCCACATCCCTCCAGCTCGACGTCGCCAGCATCGACTCCATCACCTCCTTCGCCACCGCGGTCCCCGACACCACCCAGACCCTCTGGGGCCGGCGGACCGTCGATGCCCTGGTCAACAACGCCGGTGTCGGACGCTTTGGACCGCTGGACACCATCACGCCTGACGACCTCGAGGCCCTGTGGCGCACGAACGTGCGCGGCCCTTTCCTGCTCACACAGGCGATAGCGCCGATCCTGTGCGACGGTGGCGCGATCGTGAACATCACCTCCTCGGCCTCCCAGCAGGTGGGCACCGGGATGGCCGCCTATGCCGCTTCCAAAGCCGCGCTCGACACCCTCTCGCGCAACCTGGCGCACGAGCTCGGTCCGCGAGGTATCCGGGTCAACGCCCTGGCTCCCGGGCCCACCGCCACCGACTTCAACGGTGGCGCCATGCGGGACGACCACAACGTGCGGGCGTTCCTTTCAGACAACACCGCCCTGGGAAGAGTGGGCGACCCCCAAGAAATCGCCGACGCCGTGCGCGCCCTGCTCTGCACCGACCTGCGGTGGGTCACCGGTGAACGCATCGAGGTCTCCGGCGGCGTGCGCGTCTAAACCCAGGGCCATCACCGCTCCGCCCCCAACCATCCCTGACCGGTAAACGATCGATTCCGGCTACCTGTGGAGACTCGCCAACGACCTATTCCCCCGCGGCGTCGAGTCCGCCGCTAGCCTCGACGGCCATGGGGCCACAGGGGACGCAGCGACGGTGGGAGCGAGCAGGACAGCCGTGGTGCGCTCACCAGTGGGTTGAGCGCTGCCGCGACGCGGACGGCCCCACGAAGCAACTGGCCTGCCGCACGTGCGGTGCCACCTGGTGCCTGGGCGACCCTGCACCACCCCCGAGAGGCGCTACCCCGCGACAGTCCGCACCAGCAGGCCGGTGACGATCGTTTCCGGCGCTAGTCGGGACGGTTTGCGTAGAACTCTTCGGAGTACAGAAGGCATCGTCGGCACGCCTGAGGTGCGACGTCGGCCTGGCTGGTACCCACCGGCGGCGACAGGGGTTCGGCGTCGAGGTTGAGCGTCGCGCTGGTTCCGCAGGCGGGCGAGCTGAGGTCGTCTGGCGGGTAGGTCCCGTGTGCGATCCAGGGCACGTCCTCGGCGGTCATGTGCCACTTGCCTCGGCCACTCGCCGGCGGGTGAAGCTGCACCGCCCGCTGCACTGAACCCGGTTCTGGCGGGGTGGGTGCTCGGCGCCGCGGTGCGACGGCGGCGCACACCTGCGCGAACTCGGCGCGGGCTTCCTCGATGTTCACCGGACGGCCGGCCAACCGGGTTAGGAACTCCTCGACGGAGAAGGACCACAGGTAGCCCTGGCGCGCGAAGTACCAACCCACCGCTGTGATGGCATGCCGGTCGTCGGTATCGGCCAGGAGGTAGCCGAGCACCTGCCAGCCGTACCGGCGTCCCAGCGCGGCGGTCTGAACACACTTGACCTCGATCAGCGTGCCGTCTGTCACGAGGTCGCCGTCGGCTCCTCGGAGGTCGCGGCTGCGGGCGAAGGACGGATTGCCGGTGAACGAGGTGGGGCGGACCAGCGCAGGAGCGCGATCGCGCGCGAGGGCAATCAGTGCGCTCACGTCGTCCGCGAGTCGGCCGTCAATGAGTGCCAGCAGCTCCGGCAGGGGCGCGCCGGGTGGCAGTTGCCAGATCGGCAGGTCTCCCACCTTCGGATTGAGGATGCCTCCCATGCGGTAGGCCTGTTCGTACAGAGCCAGGACCCCGCACAGACGCGCCAGCTCGCGCTCCTGGTCGACGTCGAGTCCGCGGGTGAGTAGTTGGTGGTGCAGGGCATCGAGGGCCGTGACGAGCTGCAACCAGCCGGAGTCGGCAGCGCGCCCCTGCGGTCGGCGCATCTTGTCGTCCCAGCCCTGGAACGCCGTTGTGGTGCTGAGGTCCAGCGGTCCGAGCTCCAACCGCAAGCGGTAGTCGAAAGCCGTGCCGGCCACGCGCCAGGGATAGCCCTCGCCGTCGACCGGGAGCGCGACGGCGCGACCGGGCGAGAACGCGGCCAGGTCCGTGATCGTGAGTGGCCCCAACGGGCCAGCGATGACGCTCGGCGGCGTGCTCACGTCGGCATACTTCAGCTCTCCGACGTGAGGGAAGCGCTCTTCGAAGAAGCGGCGGACGGGAGAGGTCTTATCGTCCACGTGCTGGGTCAGCGACACCTCCGATTGTGTCCCACCGGCCCACGCCTTGATCGCGACGCCAGGCCCGGACGATCGCTGACCTAGCGCCGGGTGACGGCGCCGGCCCACACCCACGCTCGGCCGGTGCGGTAGTGCTCATCCCGGTAGGTCACGTGCACGGCGACGTCGGTCCACTCGTCGGCCTCGCCGTCGAACTGCGTCCAGCCGAACCGAGCTCGGGGTATCCACACCCGGACCGGGATCGGCTCATCACACCGTCGCACCGGTCCCCCGTACGCGGCCGGCGGTAGCCGGATCGGTCCCTCACGCATCGGCACCTGATCGGGGTAACGGCCTTCACCTGTCACACCCCAAGTCGAACACGCGTACGAACCGCGTGGCGAGGACCGACGCGCCTCAGGTCCGCTCGACGCGGATCGCGACCGCACGCCGGCCCTCGGGCACGCGCGCGAGCGCGTCATCGCGTGCGGCCTCGTAGCTCTCCGCCGTCGCGCTCACGTGGCCGTAGTCCACCGGGCCGGGCGCGAGGGCCCTCGGGGCGGTAGTCACGGTGACGGTCGCGCGCACAGATGCAGGGTAGGCGTCGGTGGCGTTTCCGGGCCGCTCATCGTCCGCGAGCGACGTCGGGCGTCAAGGGCGCTGCGCGTCACTGCGTGATCGGGCGGTGCCCGACCCTGGACACCTCTCCCCGCTCGCCGGGCCGCTGGCTATGGGAAACGACGCCCTATCCCGGTCAGGGTCAGTTGCGGGTGGCTCGTTCGGCTCGGCGCTGGGCTCGCAGCTCTTCGCGCCAGGCGCGGGCCGCGTCCCGCACGGCGCCGACGGCGTGCCGCTCGGGGCCGTCACGGCCGTCGAGCCCTGCGCCGCCGGGGGCGCGGAACTTGGTGTGGTCGTAGAACTCCTGCACGAGCTCTTCCAGCACCACGGCGCGGTCGTAGAGGTCGGGGGCGGCCTCCTGGGCGCGCAGGTACGCCCGTAGCGCGTCACGTGCTGCCAGGGCCTCGGGCGATTGCCCGGGCAGGCGCTTCACCCCTGCTGCCCCAGGAGCTCCCGCAGCGCGCCGGTGTCGATGCAGGCTTCCGTGTGCACCAGCGTGGGCGCCTCGACGTCCAGGGTGGTGTCGTAGGGCAGCGCGACGGCGGTGTGGACCTCCTGCACGAGGGTCGCGGCGATCCGGCGTGCTCGGCCGGCCTAGCCGGCCCTCTCGGCATCGCGCAGCCCCAGGGCGAGGGCGGCGATCAGCTCGTGGTCCTCCTTCGGGTTCTCGCTCATGGTGCCTCTCCTATCACTCGGGTCTGACAGGCCGGCGGGGTTGCCGGTCACTCCCCCATCGGGCGGCCGGTGGGTATCTGGCCGGGGCCGATCGGGTCCCACGCCTGGCCGGCGTTGTACTCGCGCTCCAACCGCTCGACCTCGGCCAGGCAGGCGCGAGCGATGAAGTCCGACAGGCCCCGCACCCCGGTCTGCGCCTGGGTGTTGAGCAGAGCCGCACGCATCCGGGCGGCGTCCTCGGCCGGCTGGTAGAAGCTGACCTTGTTCCCGCCGCTGCCACGTCGAGCGGGACGGGCGCCGGCCGGCGCCGCCTCGGGCGCCGTCGCCTCGACGGCGGGCGCCGGCGGCGCCGTAGCGGTGGGCGGTGCTGTCTCGACGGGTGCGGGTGCTACGGGGCTGGTGCCGGCGAGGGAGGAACGGCGAGGGGTGGGGCGGTTGCTGGTCATGCTCGGGCTCCTTCGATCGCGGTCAGGTGGTCGCCGTAGGTGGTCGCCAGGGCGTGGGCCTCGGGGCTGTTCCACTGGTCCAGTCCGCGGGCTGCCTCGGTCGCGTCCGCGATGACCACGCGCTTGGGGATCGGTGGGAGCAGGACGGGGAACCCTCGGGCCTGGCCGGCGGCTTGCAGCTCCTCGAGCCAGGTCTGACCGGAGATGGTGCGTTCCTCGTGCTGGTTGACGATCACGCCGGCGATCGTCAGGGAGGGCGCGTAGTAGCGGCGCACGTTGTCGATCGTGTCGAGCAGCTGCGAGAGGCCGGAGAGGGACCACTGCTTGCTGTGGGTGACGATCACGACGCCGTCGGCGGCCGTTAGGCCGTTGATGGTGAGCTGGTCCAGGCTCGGGGCGCAGTCGATCAGGATCAGGTCGTAGTCCTCGCGGACCTCGGCCAGGGCCTCGCGCAGGCGGCCCTCTCGGCCGGCGCCGGCGATCACGAGCTCATCGCGCACGACGCCGAGAGTCACGCCGGCGGTCGGCACGACGTCGAGCCCGTCCCACACCCCCGGCACGATCACGTCGCGCAGCGTCTCGCTCGTGCGTGCGCTGAGGGCGTCGGCCAGGCCGGCCTGGTCCCCCGCGACCTCCTCGGCGGCCGCGACGGCGGTCAGGTTGCCCTGCGGGTCCAGATCGACCACGAGCACGCGGCGGCCGCGCGTGACGGCGGCACGGGCGAGATGGAACGTGGTGGTGCTCTTGCCGACTCCGCCCTTCTGGTTGCACAGGGCCAGGATGCGAGCTGTCATAGGTGTTACCTCCAAGGGTGCTAACAGTACCGTTAGTGCCGGGCGCTACGCGACTTCTAACAGTGGCGTTGGGGGTGATGGAATCGTTAGAGGTGCTTCACGGGACGAGGGAAAGTGCCTTGATGCGGTCGGGGCGGAAGCCGGCCCAGTGGTTGTCGTCGTCGCCGTCCACGACCACGACGGGGGCCTGGGCGCAGCCCAGCTCCTCGGTGACGTAGGCGAGCATGTCGGCCTGCTCGGGGGCGGTGAGGTCCTTCACCTGGTAGCTGACGCCGTGCTTGTCGAGCGCCCGCGTGGTCGCGGTGCACTGCACGCAGTTGGGCTTGCTGTAGACGGTGACGGTGAACATTCGGAACTTCCTTCCGGCTATGTGTTCTAACAGTACCGTTAGAACCAACTGCGGTCAATGGTCGATCCGTGGCCTTGGGCTCCTCCGGAATGGTCGCGAGCCGCGGTGAGTTCGTGGCCGGGCCGGGGGAGCGCGAGGGGGCCGACCCCCTCGCCCGGCCCCTCTCGGGGCCGGGCTGCCTGGGTCAGGCGGCGGGGCAGGCGGGGGAGTGGGGCTCGGAGATGTGCGCCCCGCACGCGCGGCACCCGTCCTCGCTCGTGTAGCCGCTGGCGACCTCCTCCCACACTCGGCCTGTGGGGACGAAGAGCGCGACCCCCTGGCCCTCGTACGCGGCGATCACGACCGGCACGGGCTCGCCGTCGCCCTCGTCGTCGGCGCTGCGGTCGAACACGAGCCCGTCGCGGATCTGGATTCCCTCGCCGTTGGCGTCGCGGCCGTCGCCCTTGTGGATGAAATCGAGCATGGTCGCGGACGTGAAGCCGACAACGGGGGAGCCGTTCCAGCGCTCGCCGGTGTCGATCGCGGGGTACGGACGGCGGGTGACGGGGCCGAGAATCGCGGTGGTGCGCATTTGTCCTCCAAGGGTGGTAACAGTGGTGTTAGAACGGGTCAGGCGAACGGGCACGCGGGGGCGTGGGGGGCGGCGGTGTGGCTGCCGCAGTCGATGCACTCGTCGGCGGCGCCGTAGGTCGCCTTCTCGCGAGGGGTGACGCAATCGTGGGCCAGGCCGTAGGTGTGCTCGACGTCGCCGCGTACGGGGCGGAGGTAGCGCACGGTCACGAACGTGTCGCGCTCGCCCTGGAATCGGCGGGTGATGATGCCGGGGGCCAGGCACGTGCCCCGCTCGCCTGCGGCCAGGGCGTAGACCGCGCGGCCGGTGGTTAGTCCAGTGGTGCTCATTTTTCCTCCAAGGGTGGTAACAGTGGCGTTGGAGCCGGTCGGGGCGGTGTGCCCCGACCGGCTCGGGGTCAGTGGGTCGTGGGCTCGGGGTAGCGGTGCTGGGTGACGTCCTGGCCGGGGGTGTGGAACCACGCCAGGCCGCCGGCCTCCTCGCTCCAGTCCTCGAAAGCGGACAGGGCGGCCACGGTGTGCCAGCGGTCGGTGGACACCTGCACCAGACCCTCGCTGTAGAGCCGCGTCACGACGGCGGCGACGTCGGCCTCGATGCCCTCCACGCGGTCGAGGTCCGCGACGACGTGCAGGGTGCTCGGGTCGTTGGCGTCGGCTCCCACGGGCTCGCCCCAGGCGTTCCAGCCGTCGCCCTCGGTCGTGACCGCTGCGGACAGTTCGGAGGTCACCTGGCGGGTGACCGCGAACAGGTCGCGGGGCTGAACTCCCAGGTGAAGCACGATCCGGTCGGAGGTGGCGTAGGTGCTGCCGGTCGCGGTGGTGAGTGTGGTCATGGTCGTTGCCTTTCGCTTGTCGCTTCCCCCACGTTTTTTTGCCGTGAAGGCGACTTGTCGCCGCTAGAGAGGACGCCCGGAGTGCAACCGTCGTGGAATACCGGACTGAGTGGAGCGCCAGCGGAGCGAGGGAGGATATGCCGCGAAAGCGGTTGCGCGCAGGGTGGCCGAACGTATGCTGCCGAAGGCTTCACGGCTAAAAAACGTGCGCCGTAGGCGCCTACTGCCGGGCGCGCAGCGACCGTCGGGCACGGCCCGCAGGGCCGCAGCTTGTCGCTGTTGACTGGGGGTCTAGCGTGAGAGGGCGGGGCCGGAGGTGATTGATGCACCTCCGGCCCCTCTCCTCACCTGCCGAGACGCTTGCGGCTCCGCTTGGCCCTGCGGGCCTGGCGAGCCTTGCGTCCCTCGCTGCCGATCTTGCGCAGCGCGGTGATGAGGAGAACTACCGCAGTCACTAACGAGACAACTGCGGTAGCCAGCTCGATAACGGTTGTCATCGAACTGACCTCCCTCCTCCCCCTGACCTTCAGGGGGCACCCCCGATCTAGTACGGCGGGGTGGCATGTCAAGGCCGCAGAGTGGAGCGACCGTGGAATACCGGAGGGAGCGCAGCGAGTGAGGATATGCCGCGAAAGCGCGGAACGTGCCTTGATATGACGGGCCCCCGGCGTGCTAGATTCGGCGCCCCCATGGAGCACAAACCCACACCGGTGCATTTCCCTTTTGGGCGCGCAGCGCTCGAAACGCCAGTAACAGTGGCGTAACCACCCTTAGAACCGCCGCGGCGGGTGCCGTGCCCACTGTGGGCGGGTGGAGCCCTGGCGATAGCTCGGGCCGTCCACACTGGGTGGGGAACCCGCCGCGAGCACCCTTTCTGCAGGGCAATCGGCGCTCATCCCCGGGGTAGGCGGCTGGCGGCGTCTTTCCGTCTGGGGGAGTGGTAGGCGGTGACGGGGTGGCCCGCTGGGGTTCGGCAGGTCGCTCCTGGGCCGGCGCCGCAGACTGAGCATGGGGTGGCCTCAACGGCGGTCCAGAACGTCGCAGCCCCGACGTCGTTGCCTGCGAGCTCTCTTCTCAACGAGCGTTCGTATTCGGCCTGAAGCGGGTGGGAGGCGTAGATGTGGCTGGGGCGGCCATGAGGCTGAGTGGTTGGGCGTGCCGCCCGGGCGAACATCGCCAGCTGGTGGGGCGAGATACGGCCGTCGAGGGGCATCGAGACGCCGGGAGCACCGATCCGATCGTCGTTCTCTAGAGCACCTGCTGCCTCCTGGAGTGTCTCGTAGAGCGTCGTCAGTTCGTGGCTGCGATCCAGGAGCTCTTTGCTCACGCGTGCGGTGTTGAGGACTCGGCTGCCGCTGCGGAGTAGGTCGATCACTCCTGCGATGGCCCGGGTGATCGATCGGACCTCGTGGGCGGCATGGTGCAGGAGTTGAGCGTCGTGCCTCTGGTCTGTGCCGGGGTCGGGACGTGTCGACACTGGGTGGGCCTTTCGTCTATCTGGCGGCGGGGCAGGGGGTGGCGCCGGCTGAGGTGTTGTGCCAGCCGTGGCCGTCGCAGTCGGGGGTGTCGCAGGGGTCGGCGTCGATGCGTTGGGTCCACCTGTTCTCCTCGATCTCGGGTAGTCGGGGGTGGTCGGCGTAGGGGTCGATCTGAGCCAGAACGTGACGCAGCAAAGCCCACGGGACCTTGGTCTGGTAGCGGGTGAGGTAGGCGCGCCGACCGGCGCGATGGGCCTGCGCTCCCATCGCGAACTGGATGTCGGCGGCTGTCCACGGTGCGGAGGAGACGGAAAACGGCCGTAGAGCTCCCAGGAGGCGCCGCGGGGACTCCCCTCGAAGCCACGGGATCACTCGTGTGACCTCCTGCGCGAGTCGAAGAACCTCGCTGGTGCGTCGACCGCGTCTGTCGGGGCTGCGGCGCGCAGCGCCGTCCTTCTTCGTGCCGCAGGCGCAAGGGTGATGTCTTCTTAAGTGGGGGAGGTGGTCACGTAAGTGACCACTGGTAGGGGTGTCTGAATCCACAGAGCACGGGCAGCTGGCCCCGTTCGTGGACACCTGCGATGAGCGAGACGCGCGTGCCTGCGCGATCGCAGCTCGAGCCGCGGGCGGAACGGTGAGAGCGACCTCGCTGGCCAGTCCGCGTTGACGAGATCCTCGCCGGCGGCAGGCGTAGGACTCTTCCTGGTTGAGCATGCGTCCCCGCAGGACCACGACCTCGAGGCCGAGCTCGCGGGCGGCTGCGTTGGCGCGTTTGACCTGACGCTCCTCGCACGAGAGCGTGCCGGCGAGGATCTTGGGGCGAACGATGCACCGACGCCCCGTCCTGCGGTGCGCGTAGGCGCTCTTCGCGGCTGCCCAGCGGAGCATGAAGTCCAGGCCGACGGAGTGCTTGCGCAGCACCTCGCGACGCAGCTGGCACACCAGGGGGACGACGACGTCGAGCCAGTCGTCTCGACCGTGCCAGGTGTGGATGTGTCCGTAGGCTCCCGGCTTCGCGAGCTGGTGAAACCCGCGGGTGCGGTTGCTCCAGCCCCGGTCGTCCTGGTGGTAGCGGGGCAGGAGTGCCGGCTCGAACCGGCTCAGCTCCTGCAAGCGCAGCGCGTTCGGTACACCGAGGCACTCACGCGAGCTCAGCAGGCGTGCCCGCTCGTCCAACGCAACAGTCAAACGGCTGGCTCGACGTGGGCGGCCCTGGCCCAGGGTGGGCGAGGGCGGGCGTGTCGAGCGCTCGATTTCTACAACGGAGGTGGGTATGGTGGGTCCCAGCGTTAGACACACCTCAGGGTGTGTCGATCTGAACGAGTCACCTCCGGCCGGCAAGCATGAGGGTGAATCGCTTCGGACTCGGGCCGGCCCTTCGGGGCCGGCCCTCTCTTTTTGTCTGTCAGGCGCTGACGGGGAGCACCTCCTGGACGTAAGGGGCCTGCGGGCGCACCATGCGCTGCTCGGCGTCGGCTAGCACGAGTGCTTCGAGGTAGGCCGCGATGCTGATGCCTAGCTCGTCAGCCGCCTCACGGGCGGCGTCGCGGGCCGCGGGTATCACGCGGCCCTGCAAGAGGACGACGGGCTCGCCCGCCGAACCGCGCACCTTGCGACCCTTGACAGCGCTCATGCATGCATACTGTCGCGCCGCCGGGGATGCATCCGTGAGGCTGGTCGGCGTGTCGCGTCTCACGGGAGAGTGATTCCTTGGCTGCGCATGTAGGGCAGGGCGTTGACGGCTTGGCCGTTGACCCACACCTCGTAGTGGAGGTGTGGGCCGGTGGAGCGGCCGTTGTTGCCGACGTCGGCGATGTGCTGGCCGGCGGTGACGGTCTGGCCGATGTCGACGTGGGTCTGTCCGGGGTACATGTGGACGTAGAGCGTCTGGATTCGGGCGCCGTCGGCGTCGGTGCCGTGGTCGATCATCACGTTGCACGGTGAGCGGCCCTGGAACCCCTTGCAGCTGGTGTGGGTCACCAGGCCGTCGGCGGCGGCGTAGATCGGCGTTCCCAGGGGTGCGGCGAAGTCGGAGCCCATGTGGGTGTAGCCGTTGCGGACGTCTCCGAACCCGCCGGTGAAGCGGGCGCCGGTGATGGGCGCGGCCCATCCGCTGTCGGCCACGAGCCCGGGGTAGGTGCTGGCGGCGCCGGGGTCGCCGGTGCATCCCTCGAAGGTGACTTCGGTGCCGGTGAGGGCCTGGGTGAGCTGCTGGGCGTCTTCCCAGTGGGCGTCGTAGGCCATGGGGAACTTGGACACCTGGACCGTCTGTGCGGCCTTCCACGCGGGCATCGTCTCCCAGCCCTCGACCGTCACGAGCTCATCGAGGAACCGGCCGGTGGTGTAGGCGGGGTTGAGGAGGTTCTGCACGATTTCCTCGTCGGTGCCCTGCCCGCCCCAGCCGGCCTGGGGGCGGCCCTGGAACAGGCCTACGGAGTCCCAGTCGCCGGGGGCGGCGCCGTCGTTGGGGTAGTTCAGGGACAGCATCGCCACGGCGCGCCAGCGGTCCCACTCGGCCGCGCTCATCACGCGAGAGTTGGCCGGGCGGACGAACTTGCCCTCGTTGGCCAGGTTGCGCAGGCCAGATTCCGTGATCGCGGTCATGATGCCGATCGCGGCCGCCGACGGCGGTAGATCGCGTTCGGCTGCGAGGGAGACGATCACGGCGGCGTTGCGGACCTGCACGGCGCTGAACGAGCCGATGCTCTCGGGCAGCTCGGCGCCGTCGATGAGCACCACGGGCGCCTCGCACGAGCCGCCGGCGACGTCGGTGTCCGACGGCGATCCAAGCATGAGGAACGCGGCGACGCCGCCCACCAGCACGAGGGGGACCGCGACGGCTGCGGCTACGCCGGCTCTGCTGTTCATGAGGCGGGGTTGATCGAGGCGGCCTGCCACGTGACGCCGTCGGCGGCTCGGGTCAGGACCACGGCGAGCTCGCCGGCGTCGGTGGGCACGCGCACCCGTGCGACGAACGGTGAGGTGACCTCGCCGTCGAGCACGGCGGGGCCGGTGACGGTGGTCGCGCCGGCGCCGCCGGCGGGGTCGGTCCCGTCGAGCAGGTCGAGCAGGTCCGGGGTGACCAGGGGAGCGAGCTCGTCGCTCCACGCCTGGGGGTCCAGGTCGGTGCGCAGGAACGCGGTCACGGCCGCCTCGGCGGCTGCGTACGCGCTGGCCTCGGCCTCGGCGTCCCACTCCGGCTGCGGCTGGGGTGTGGCGTCGGGCGCTTCGGTGTCGAGCCCGACGTCGCCGGCGCCCTCGGTGGGCGTGGGCAGCGGCTCCTCGGCGGTCGGTGCCTCGGACGTCGGCGCCGTGGTGCTCGGGGTGGCTGTCTCGGGCGCCGTCGGGGGCGTGAGGTCGTCGCCGTCCTCGCTCCCGCAGCCGGTGAGGGTGAGGGCGGTCAGCAGCGCCAGGGCGGCTGCCCGGGTGCGGGGGAAGGTGTGGGGGTCATGGCGTCATCCCTGGGGTTGTCCGGCCTGCCACTGGGTCACGGCTTCAGACACGGCGGCGCTGGCGGTGTTGAGGCGGTCGCGGGCGGCGAGGACGTCGGCGGGGCTGGTGGCGCCGGGGCCGGCGTCCAGGATGCGTCGGGCCTCCGCGAGCTCGAGGAACAGTGCATCGCGGACGGCGTTGTCGTTCACCTGGCCGTTGGAGGTGTTGAGGACGTTCTGCGTCTCGGAGACGCGGTTGGTCAGGGCGTCGTGGAGCCACTGCGCGCGACTGCTCTCCACGTCGTCCTGGGCGGTGGTGATGGACTCGGCAGCAGCGGTGAGTTCGCTCGCCTCGGCCTCCTCGGCGCCGGCGTCCACGAGCGTCTGACCGGTCGTGAGAGCGGCCGAGAGGGTGTCTCGGGTGCTGGTGTCGGTCACCTGGCCGTTGGAGGCTTCCAGGGCAGCGTCAGCGTCCTGTACGGCGGTACTGAGGCGGTCGTAGGCCCACTGGGTGTGGCTGGCCTGGACGGCCTCGGTCGCGGCCGTGACGGCATCGGTCAGCGCGACGACGCCGGGGTCGAAGTCGGGGTCAGGGGCGAGCACGACGTCGCCGCCCTCGCGCGTGGCCACCACCGGTGGCTCGACGTCGCTGAGCGCTGTGCTGAACGCGGAAGCGGCGGTGACCTGGTTCGCGAGCTCGGTGCGGGTGGCCTCGTCGGTCACCTGCCCCTCGGTGGCGCCCAGGAGCGTGGCGGCCTCCTGCTGGGCATCGCGTAGGGCGCTCTGCCGTCCCTGCCACGCCTGGGTGGCCTCGGCTTCCTGCTGGGACGTGGCCTCGATGATCGAGGGCGAGGGGGTCAGGAGGCTGCTCAGGAGCCACCCGGCTCCCAGCGCGAGTACGCCGGTCCCGGCCAGGAGAGCGGGGAGCGGGATGCGCTGGCGCCGGGGCGCCGGCGCGGGGGCGGCCGGCCCCGTCGGGGCGGGCGTCTCCACCACGACCACGGGGGCCGTGACCGCTTCCTGCGTCCCGGGCGCGGGAGCGTGGCTCTTGGCCGGCTTGGCGGCGTCCTCGTGGACCTCGCCGTTCGGGCGCACGATCAGGTAGAAGGTCCAGTCGGGCTCGGTCGCCTCGACGCGCAGGCCGCGGCCGAGCTCGGCGGCCGCCTTGGTCACGACGGCAAGCGCAGCGTTGCGCACTTCGCTCACGCCCTCGCCCCGCACGCGCTGGGGCTTGCTGCCCCCGATCGTCACTTCACCGGTGGTGTCAGCAACGGTGATCCGCACTCGGGGCCACTCGGCCACATCGGTGGTCATTGCGCACTCTCCTGGGTAGGCAGGAGAGACGCGACCAGCGCGCAACCCCCTGCAAGAACAGCAGAAACACACCCACGGGTGGGTGTTGTCAGGCCTCGGTTTCGGGCTCCGCCTTCGATTCTGTACCGCTCGCGGTCCCCGTGCCGCCGAGCGCGTACGCCGTCAGCAGCTCGCCCAGCGCTCGGACCCGATCGGCGTTGATCGTCCAGTGCACGAGCGTGCGCTGGTACATGCGCTGTTCCGGCGGCACGTCGGCCGTCACCAACCCTTGCTCTTCGAGCGCGATCAGGTTGCGCCGGACCGACACCTTGTTGGTATTCAGCGCAGTAGCGAGCTCGGCCATGGACAGACCCTCGTCTGCCTGGCCCAGGAGGTGCAGCAGCTCGACCTTGGTCCGGTTGCCCAGCACTTCCACAGCCCTCACCGCGCCCTCCGGCATGTCCGGTGGAAGAAAGAGCGTAGGCACGCATCACATCTTCCCCCTCGTCCGTCTAGTAGGTCAGCAGGTTGCCCCGCCGCTATCGAACAACCCTAAGGGTTGTAGTACGGTGAGAGTACCTGAGCCACGGGGCGACGTGGAACTGCATCGGTTCCCGTCCCCTACTAGCAGGAGGGGAACGCCATGGGACTTCATCAGCGCCACGCGCAGCGAACCGCTCCGTCCAACTTCCCCACCACGGGCGCGCGCACGCCACAGCGGTGGGACCGGGGCAATCTGCGAGAGAACAAGCATGGAACAAACTCCATCGTGAGGGTTCGTAGCCTGGGAGCGTACGAGCACAACGACAGCGAGGCAGCGTGAGTAGACCCCGGATTCCCCGATACGGCCCCCTCACCCCTCGCCGTCGTCCCGAGGAGACGCAGGCCGTGGTCAACCCGTGGCTGCCCGCTCCCGCGATCGAGGAGCCGAGCGAGGCGCCGGCGGAGCAGCTGCCGCCGGCGGCGCGGGTCAGCGGGCCGCAGGCCGGGGTGGTCGCGGCGGACGCGCTGCCGACGGTGAAGCACTTCTCCGCCCCGGCCTTGTGGGTCGTGGGGACCCACGGCGGGTCGGGAGAGTCGCTGCTGGCGCAGCTGCGCGAGGGATGGGCGCCCGGCGGGCACGCGTGGCCCGAGCAGCAGTACAGCAACCGCGCCGCGCGCGTGCTTCTGGCCTGCCGGGGAAGCGCCCACGGACTGAACTCGGCGCGGGCGGCAGCGATGCAGTGGGCCGCCGGCAAGAGCCCCACCGTCGAGCTGATCGGCCTCGTGGTCGTGGCCGACGCCCCCGGACGAGCCCCAAGCCGCTGCGCGACCTGGCCGCCCTCGTGGGTGGCGGTGTCCCACGTCTATGGCACGTTCCGTGGATCGAAGCGTGGCGACTGGGAGCCCCGGTCGATCACGCCAACCCACCGCGCGAAACCGCGCGCCTCCTCAACGATCTTGACCTCATCTTCAACCCCGGCACCCCCGGTGCCACCGCCGAAAGGACTCCCCGATGACCGCTTTCCTCGCTCTCCCCGACCCGACACCTCAGCGCCCCGAAGGTCTCAGCGGGATCGACACGCTCCTGAACGTCGTGATGTGGGGAGGGTTCGTCGTCTGCATCCTCGCCCTCATCGTCGGCGGCGTGCTGGTCGCCCTCGCGGCAATGGGCCGCACCACGGCGGCTGACCTCCTGCCGAAGGTCGCCTACCCCCTCGTGGGCGCGATCATCGTCGGCGCCGCCGCCGGCCTCATCGGCATGTTCGCCGGCTGAGCGGAAGGACCACGATCATGGCTGAGAACGACCAGCAGAGTCCGTGGACCCGGCCGGGATGGATCATCTCGGCCGTGATCTGCGGCGTTCTCCTCGTGATGGGGATCGTCCTCACCGTCACGTTCTTGACCCGCGACGACGACACCCCCGCCCCAACCGGGCAGCCCGGGACTCCGACGCCCGGCGTACCGGCGCCACCCGCCGACCCCGACGCGGAAAGCATCTGCGGCCTGAGCGGAGTCGAGCTCGACGGCGACCTGCCCGACGCCCCCGACGCCGAGTGGGCCTACGTAGGCACCGCCGCGTATCCAACTTCTGCTGAGTACGGCCCCGGGTTGAATGAGGGCGAAATGCGCACGTGCTACCAGCACACCCCCACGGGTGCGCTGTTCATGGTCGCGAACCTCGCGGTTGGGCCGTCAGACCTGAACGCGGCGACGGAGTGGTTCGACTACGCCGTCTCGCCGGGCCCGTTCAAGGATGACCTACTCGCAGCGAACGAACAGGCCGCCCCTGAGACGCCCGACCCCAGCGGTACGCGGTTCGCGATTCGCGGCTTCCGGCTCCTGGACTACTCGGGGCAGACCGCTCGCGTTGACCTCGGGGTCGCGTACACGGTGAGCGGCCAAGAGACGTACATGTCGATGGTCTACGAGCTGGTCTGGCACGAGGGCGACTGGCGCCTTTCCGGCGAGACAGCCACCGCGTTCGACGCCGCCCAAATCCCCAACCTCAACGGCTACACCCCCTGGGGCGCGTAGATGGGTGGAGTCTGCTGGGGTGGAGCCGCCGTCTGCGGCCCATCCATTGCTGATGTGGTCGTTGGCGACGCGATCGAGAACATGCAGCGGGCGACGGAACAAGCCCTCGCGCAGGCTCTCGGGCAGGTCGCCACGATCTGGGTCAACGTGGATACGCCGCAGCTCTCGGGCTCGGGGGACGCTTCGGTGGACCTCGGGCAGGCGCCGGGGGCGGCGGAGCTGACGCAGGTTCTCTCCTACATCACGTGGATCGGGTTCGCCGTCGCCACGCTCGCCCTGATCCTGCTGGGCGTGATGGTCGCGCGGGGCGTCTCGCGCGGGCAGGGCGCCGGCATCCTGAACCGTTCGTTCTGGTTCGCGGCCGGTGTCGTGGTCCTGGGTGGCGGTGCTGCGATCGTCGGCGCAGTGATGCCGACGCGGCCGCAGAACGTCGCCGGCACGGCGGCGTTCTTGCAGTCCTCGCTCTGGTACTTCACCGGCGCCCTGGTGGTGCTGAGCGTCATCATCGGCGGTATCCGCATGGTCATCACCCAACGGGCCGACGCGGGTAAGGACGTCCTGCGGTCCCTGGTGACGTTCTTGGTGGTGTCGGCGCTCGGGGTGACGATCACAGCGCTTCTCATCACGGTGTCGGACCGATTCTCGGTCTGGATTCTGGAACAGGCCCTCGACTGCCCGGCCGGGGAGGACGCGGCGTGCTTCGGGGAGAACCTGGTGCGGGTGCTGCACATGGCCGAGCAGGGCGCCGGCGCGGGCGGTGATGGGAGCGGAGCAGGGCCGACGTTGGTTCCGCTGATGATCATCGTCCTCGGCCTCATCGCGCTTCTGGCGGCGCTGGTCCAGGTGGTGCTCATGTTCGCTCGGGCCGGGATGCTCGTGCTGATGACGGGACTGCTGCCCACGGTGGCGTCCTTCACCAGCACCGAGACGGGGCGGGCGTGGTTCTGGAAGGCGATCGGCTGGACGGGCGCGTTCATCGCCTACAAGCCGGTGGCGGCGATCATCTACGCCACCGGGTTCCAGCTCGTCGGTTCGGACTGGGCGACGTCGGACCCGTTGCAGAGCACGTTGACGGGGCTGCTGATGCTCGGGCTGGCCGTTGTCGCGCTGCCGGCGATGATGCGTTTCGTGACCCCGGTCGTGGGTGCTGCTGCTGGCGGCGCCGGCGGCGGGGCTCTCGCGGCGGGCGCGCTGGCCGCGCTCCCGACCGGAGCGGCCGCGATCGCGCGCCTGGGTGGCGGTGGAGGCGGCAGCGGGAGCGGCGGTGGCGCGGCGGTGTCCACGCAGGCGAGCCCGCAGGGCAGCAACGGCAGTGCGGGCCAGGGTGGCTCGCAGGGTGCGCCCGGTCCGGCTGGTTCGACCTCGCAGGGCGCCGGCGCACCGGCGCCTGGCGGCACCTCGTCCCCGGGCGGGGCGGGAGGCTCGCAGAACGGCGAGCAGGGTGCGTCGGGCTCGGGCGGCTCGAAGGGCGGCAGCGGTGGCGGTTCCGCCGGGCAGAGCGGATCGCCTGGCGGCCGTGACGGCGCCAGCGGCGCCAGTCAGGGCGGGGGCGGTGCCGGCGCTGCTGGTGGGTCCGGGCCTGGTGCGGGCGCGGCGGGCGGTGGCGCCTCGGGCGCTGCTGCGGGCGCGGCGAGCAAGGCGCACCCGGTGGTGGCAGCGGCGAGCGTCGCCGCAGACGGGGCGAAGGCCGCCGGTGCGGCGGCCAAGCAGGTGGGCAAGGACGTGAGCGGAGAGGGTGGTGGTCCCAGTGGCAGCCGTTGAGACGGGTAGGCGCGTGCGGACGTACGGCAACTGGAAGCGGCCGACGTCGCCGGGCCTGTTGGGCCTGGGGATGGTGGCGACGTTCGGTCTGCTGATCGCGCTGGTTTTCATGGTGGTTCTGATGACGATCACGAACCTCCTGGTGGGTCTGGCGTTCGGCCTGGCAATCGCGGTCGTGACGGTGGTGCTCTCGCTGCGCGACCGGCACGGGCTGAGCATCGGCAACCGCCTCGCGCAGCGGTTCTCGTTCGCCTATACGCGGGCCTCGCGGGCGAACCTGTACCGCTCGGGGCCGCTGGGGCGGACCCCGTGGGGCACCCACCAGCTGCCGGGGGTCGCCGCGACCACGCAGTTGAGCGAGCACGAGGACTCCTACGGTCGCCCGTTCGCGCTGATCCACGCTCCGAAGGTGAAGACGTTCACGGTGGTGCTGGCCAGCGATCCCGACGGCGGGGCGCTGGTGGATCAGGACACGGTGGACTTCCGCGTCGCGGCGTGGGGCGACTGGCTCGCGGGCCTGGCGGACGAGCCGGGCCTGGTGGGGGCCGCTGTGACGGTCGAGAGCGCCCCGGAGACGGGCCAGCGGCTCGCCCAGGCGGTTCAGGGCCGGATGGACAGCAACGCGCCGACCTACTCGCGCGCCGTGCTCGAGGAGGTCGTGCAGGACTACCCGTCCGGCTCCTCCACGGTGCGCGCCTACGTCTCTCTGACGTTCCAGTCCGACGCCATGGTGCTCGGGCGCACTCTCAACCCGGAGGAGATGGGTCGCGAGCTCGCGACCCGGCTCCCGGGGCTGACGAGCTCACTGGGCCTGACCGGGGCCGGTGCGTGCCTCCCGGCGACGGCGGCCGAGCTGTGCGAGGTCGTGCAGGTGGCCTACAACCCGGTGGTGGCGCGCTACTTCGATGAGGCGCGCGCCGAGGGTGAGGTGCCGGACATCTCCTGGTCGGAGGTCGGCCCGTCGGCGCACGAGAGCGCCTGGGGTCACTACCGCCACGACTCGGCGGTGTCGGTCACGTGGTCGATGACCGGCGCCCCGCGCGGGGTCGTGCAGTCCTCGATCCTGCGTAGCCTGCTCTCCCCTCACCGCGACATTGCACGCAAGCGGGTCACGATGCTCTATCAGCCGATCGACGCGGCGCGGGCGGCGCGGATGGTCGAGCGGGACGAGTCCAACTCGGTGTTTGCCGCCACGGCGGCGCGGCGCACGACCCACCGTCAGGCGCACGCGGTCCAGTCGGCGCGGGCGACGGCGGCCGAGGAGGCCAGCGGAGCGGGCCTGGTCGGGTTCGGGATGCTGGTCACGGCCACGGTGACCGAGCCGGAGAAGCTGCCGGCGGCCAAAGCCGCGGTCGAGCACCTCGGGGGCGCGGCGCGGTTGCAGCTGCGCCCGGTGTACGGCTCCCAGCACGCGGCGTTCGCGTTCGCGCTCCCGCTGGGGCTGGTGCCGGAGAAGCACTCCAACGTTCCGACCGTGGTCCGGGAGGGCGTGTGATGGGCCGGCGCAGCAAGCACAGCACGCCGAAAGTGCGCGCGCCCCGAGTGCCCAGCGCTCGCGGGTGGCTCGGTGCGGGCGCCGGCGCCGACACCACGATTCAGGTCCCGGCGAGCTTCCGGGGCACCACGGTCCAGGTCTGCGGTCTGCACCCGTTCGCCGTCGGTGACGGGACCTCGATGCTCGGGGTTCCGCTCGGGGTGCACGAGCACACCTCCGCCACGGTGTGCGCGGACCCGATGAGCTGGTTCCAGGGCGACGCGATCGGCAACCCCTCGGTGTTCGTCATGGGCCTGCCGGCCCTGGGCAAGACGAGCCTCGTGGCACGGATGTGCGTCGGCCTGGCGGGCTACGGCGTGCTGCCGTTCGTGCTGGGCGACACCCGCCCGGACTACGTGCCCACGATCGAAGCTCTCGGCGGTGAGGTGCACCGTCTCGGGCGCAATCGCGACTACATCAACCCGCTGGACCCGGGCGAATCGACCGTGGCCGCGCAGCGGCTGCGCGCGGCCGGGTTCGAGCGAGAGGCGCAGGAGGTCGAGGCCGACGCCCACGGGCGCCGGCTCACGACCGTTCTCGGGCTGATCGCGATCCAGCGCAAGGGACCGACCACGGAGGCCGAGGAAGCGGTGCTCGACCGGGCACTGCACATCGTGGACGCCCGGCTCGACCGGGTGCCGATCATGAGCGACGTCCTGGACGTCGTGCGCGAGGGACCGGACGAGCTGCGTGCGGCGGTCATCGACCGGGGTAGCTGGGAGGTCTACCAGACCAAGACGGAGGGCTTGGAGCTGTCGTTGACGCTCCTGTCCACCACCGGGTTCGGTGGGCTGTTCTCGCGCGAGTCCAGCAAGCCGCTACAGCGGGACAAGCCGGTCGTCTACGACATTTCGGCTATCCCGCAGGGAGAGTCCGACCTGCTGGCGGCCGCGCTGCTGGCGTGCTGGTCGAACGGGTTCGCGACGGTGAACATCGC
The DNA here is from genome assembly GCF_030161595.1 of Litorihabitans aurantiacus. Classification (NCBI taxonomy): domain Bacteria; kingdom Bacillati; phylum Actinomycetota; class Actinomycetes; order Micrococcales; family Beutenbergiaceae; genus Litorihabitans; species Litorihabitans aurantiacus. The sequence continues at coordinate 13,099 of NZ_BSUM01000003.1, read as the reverse complement.
CGGCATCCTGGCCGATGCCGGGTTGGAGCCGCGCCGGCTGTACTTCCTGGTGATGGACGAGCTGCACCGCATCCTGCGAGCGGGCGGCGGGATGATGGTCGATCGCATCGACTACCTGACCCGGCTCAACCGTGCCGAGATGGTGGGTCAGGCGATGATCACGCACACGATGAAGGACCTCAAAGCGCTTCCGGAGTCGGAACGGCTCAAAGCGATGGGGTTCATCGAGCGCTCGGGGATGGTCATCCTCGGGGGCCTGCCCGGGGCGGAGATGCCGGACCTGACCCCGGTCCTGCCCCTGACGCAGGAGGAGCAAGCCAAGCTCGCCTCGTGGGCGACCCCGCCCAGCCAGTCGGCCAAGGAGGGTGTGAAGCAGGACCCGCCCGGGCGCGGGAAGTTCCTGATCAAGGTCGGCGGCCGTCCGGGTATCCCGATCCGGGTGCGACTGACGCAGCGCGAGCTCAACCTCACCAACACCAATCGCAAGTGGCAAGAGGTCGAAGCCCAACGACGCGCGGCTCGCGCGCAGGCCAGGGAGGCATCGTGAACGGTCCAAACAACCGCAGGGAGGACCCGGGGCAGAGTCGGGGGCAGCTGTACGCCCTGATGGTGCTCGTGGGCCTGGTCGTGCTGGTCGTGGTCGGCGTGAACGCCGGCGTGCGTCTCGGCAACCGCTTTGCCGGCACCCCGGTCGAGCTCTCGGGCAACCCCATGCAAGTGGTGTTAGAGGTGTTTACGGGAGCGGTGGCCTGGCCGGCGGCCGGGACCGCCGTCGTGGTGGTCCTCGGCGTGCTCGTGCTCGCCGTCGTGGTGCTGCTGGCGCTGGCGTTCCGGCGGATCGCTCGGCACCGCTCGCGTGTCGATGACAAGGCCCGGTACATGGGTCGCGGCCGCGACATCTCCTCGCTGACCGCCAAGGCCTCGCGCGCGACGTCGCAGCGGCTCGGCGCCGGGGAATGGCTGGGTGTGGCGCTGGGGCGCAGCGTGAGCGGCGGTCAGGCGCTCTACGCCTCGGCAGAGGACCAGATCGCGATGATCGCCGGCCCCCGCATGGGCAAGTCCACCTCGTTCGTCATCGGGGCGATCGTGGAGGCTCCCGGAGCGGTCATCACCACCTCGAACAAGCGCGACGTCGTGGACGCCACGCGCGACGTGCGCAAGGAGCGCGGCCCGGTGTGGGTCTTCGACCCCCAGGGCGTCGCGGAGGAGCCGGCGACGTGGTGGTGGGACCCGCTGTCCTACGTCACCGACGAGATGAAGGCCGACCGGCTCGCGGGCCACTTCGCGGAGGGCTCGCGCGAGGAGGGCGCGGGCAAGGGCGATGCGCACTTCGACGGCTCGGGTAGGACGCTGCTCGGGGCGCTGTTCCTGGCGGCGGCGATGACGCAGACCCCCATCACGCAGGTCTACACGTGGCTGACCAACCCTCGCGACGAGCGCCAGGTCCAGACGTTGCGCGAGCACGGCTTCCCCCGCACCGCCGATGCGCTGTACGGGATCGTGAACACGCCCGACCGCGAGCGGGGCTCGATCTTCTCCACCGCCCGCCGCATGGCCAAGTGCCTGACCAACCGCAGCATCGACCCGTGGATCACGGCGAACGGCTCCGGCGACCCTCGCCCGCAGCTAGACCCCGCCAAGCTCCTGGACGACGGCGGCACGCTGTACTCGCTGTCGATGGAGGGTGAGGGCTCCGCCGGCCCCCTGGTGACCGCACTCACCGTCGCCGTGGTGGAGGCGGCGGAGGAGAAGGCGCGCCGCTCTCCCGGCGGCCGGCTCCCGACCCCGCTCCTGGGCATCCTGGATGAGGCCGCGAACGTCTGCCGCTGGAAGCAGCTGCCCTCGCTCTACTCCCACTTCGGGTCCAAGGGCATCGTGCTCGCCACGGTGTTGCAGTCCTGGGCGCAGGGCGTGGACGTGTGGGGCGATCGCGGGATGGAGAAGCTGTGGAGCGCAGCAAACGTGCGCCTCTACCTGGGCAACAACACCGAGGTGAAGTTCCTCTCGGACCTGTCCACGCTGATCGGAAACTACGACCGGCTCAGTTCCAGCGCCTCCACCACCCGTGGCCAGCGCACCCGCTCCGACAGCCTCAGCCGGGAACGGGTGCTCGACGTCGATGACCTCAGCGCCCTACCGCGCGGCCGCGCGGTCCTGCTCTCGGCAGGGAACCGGCCCACCCTCGTGCGCACGGTGCCCTGGCTGGTCGGGCCGCACGCTGAGGCGATCCGCGCCTCGATCAAGGCGCACGACCCGCAGGCCGGCCAGACCGTGGCCCGCGCTGAGCGGGACCTGGCCGAGACGACCGACGAGCTCGGCCCCGTCCCGGGGGTGCAGGCCGCATGAGCACCGACTGGGACACCCCCGACCCCGCACCCGTGCCCGGGTACGGCACCCCCAGCCCTGCCGGCGACCCTGCGCCGTCGCACGGGGGTGCCGACGCGCTGTTGAGCGAGCCCGGCGTGATGGAGGCGCTGGCCGCCCGCGACCGCGCCGACGTCGCGCGGGTGGAGGCGGAGACGGCCATGGCGCGTGCCCGTGAGGCGGCCGCCGACGCCGAGGGCGCGGTGGCGATCGCTCGAGCTCGGGTTGCCGACCTCGAGGACGACGACAGCAAGCGGCCGTGGGAGCGTCTGGCGGCCGCCGAGGACGTCGAGCGCGCACTACGCCTGGTGTCGCAGCGCGACCGCGAGATTCACGCGGCCACCGTGGCTGCCGACACGGCCGCGAGCGAGTGCACGCGCGCACAGCACGCCGTGGAAGCCGCGATCGCCGCGAGCGAGCTTGGCGGCGTGAGCGAGGCCGCGGCCGACGGCGACGGCGATCAGCCGTACTACGGCAACGCGGTGGAGTTCTTCGAGAAGTTCCTGCGCGACGCCTACATGCGATCGCAGGACGGGCGCGTGTGGTGCGCCCGCTGGTGGGAGGTCCCCGAAGGCCTGATGCGCATCGAGGCGATGTGGCGGGCCTGGGAGCACCTGCGCACCGACCCCACGACCGGGGCGAGCGTGTGGTGGCGCGACCACGCCGACCACCACATGAACGTCCTGCTGTCCTCCTCTGGCCCCTTCGCCAACTACACCGACGAAGAGGACCGACTCAAGCCCGGTCAACCACTACCGCACGTCTCCCCGCCCCCGGGCCTGTTCCGCGACGTGCGCGAGGACCCACCCGCCGCCTGAGTCTCTCGACGCGGGATCGTTAGAGACTCTGGCGTGACGCGTTGATGTCACGCCCTGTTGCGCGGTCACACAAGTTGCGCCATGCTTCACCTGTGCTCGAACCTCGAGGTAAGCGATTCTCTTTTAGCGACATTTCCGCGCGCATCCTTGTAACAATACTTGCCATCCTCTCTGCGCTATTGCTTCTTACGGTCGCCTCAATTGCAATAAGATCTATCGCGAACCTCTAGAGGAAAGACGGCGAGCAATGACAAGGCGTAACCTCTTGGCACTCGGTGCCGCCAGTGCGACCGCTGCGTTACTCGCGGTCTCAATCACGCCCGCTTTCGGCGTTGGCGGTGGGCCAGAGCCAAGCCTGAGCGACCTAACCCCTCCTTCGCTACCCGAACCCGCATTCAGGGTCCCCGAAGGAGAATCTGGATACTACGAGTACGACGCGCCCGCTTCCGAATTCCCAGAAGGTGACGAGGACCTGGAGGAATCGGGCCAGCCGGGGGCGGCAACCCCTTTCTTTTACCCCGTTACGAGCGCCCAAGAGGCAGCCGTTATCGACGCGCGCCAAGACAATACTTAAATCCTCTACGAACAGGGGCCAACCGCTTCCACATCTCTTGTGACTACGACTTGCAGTTACAAGTTCACCGGCTCCAACCTGATCACCGATCCGCTCCCTATCCGCGACATCGACAATTTTAAGCTCGCCGGCGCCAGCCTTCAGAATCAAGGACTTGGATTTACGCTCGCCGGCTCTAAAGCCGGAATTTTCGATTCGCAAACCAGAAGCCAGCAAGCCACCGCACAGGTCTACAACTGGATTACGATACCCCCGCTTTCACCACAGGGGACCATAGTCTTCCAACTTTCCCCAACGGGGGCGGTCGGCTGATGACGGATTCAAAATTTGCCATCGAAACCGGGAATGCTTCCGCGGCCGATTCCAACTACAGCTTCAGCATGGGAATTTCGAACAACAACTCGTGGGCGACGTACGATCAAAAAATTTCGCGCTCACTCTCATCTAACGATGGCCAGTATCGCACCGTCGAAGTATCACTGAACGGCACCCCTCACTCGGTCAGCACCGCCTTCCAGCCTGGGCAGACGTACGGCATGGTTGGCGCGATAGTATCCTCCGCGAACGCCAACCGGGGGCTTGGCGTGATTAATTCCCAAGCTTCGGCATTGTCGGACTTTGCCGGTTGGAACTACGACATCCCGGGCGTCTACCCGCAGGGTCGGACCATCTTCTACCAGAGCAGTTTCCGGGTTTCGTTTCAAGTAGTTGGGCACGCCGTAAATTGCGATGGCCCCTACTACGACGTATATTCAAACAACCAGTTTGCTACCGAGATTCGCTGGATGCGGAACAATAATATTGCACCTGCGGATGCGAACGGGAACTACCGCCCATACGAGGCGACGACTCGATCCGACATGGTTTACTTCATGTGGGCAATGCGCGGGTTTCCTGCGCTGAACAGCGGGACGAACTGCTTCGCCGACGTGAACTACTTTACCCCAAATGGGGATGTGATCTGCTGGGCGAAGGCAGTGGGCTTGGTGGGAGGATGGCCGGACAACTCATTCCGCCCGAACCAGCCCGTCGCACGAGATGCGATGGCGGCATTTCTTTATAGGCTTGCAGGAAATCCCCACTACGTGGCGCCTTCGTCGTCCCCTTTCACGGACGTGACGCCACAAACTCAGTTTTACAAAGAAATGTCTTGGCTGAGGTCCCGCGGGATCTCGACTGGCTGGCCCGACGGGACGTATAGGCCCTTGTCTTCGACGAACCGAGACGCTATGGCGGCTTTTCTCTATCGGATGCGGATGTCAAATATCGCATGAGACGCGCTCGGCGCGGAGCCGTGTACGGCTTCCTCGGACTCATACCAAGGAGCGGAGTCCGGGGAATCCCTACCGCGAGACGGTACTGCAGTTTGACGAAGGCGCCTGCGGTCTGAATAGCCCGGTTCGCTGAGGGCAAAGAAGGGATCCGAGCACGGCACAGCTCATCGGATTGCGGCGCATCCTGAAGCAGGCCGACTTCTAAGATGGCGCGACCGGACGTGAGCACCCCTGAGCCTGGATTAGGTACCAGAGAGCTACGACTCTGCCCGGGGCCTCCTCCTTCGGGCCATGGTGCAATTCGCGTTCAGGGCGCCGCGACAGATGAAGCTACTTAGCGCCCAAGACTGGACCTCTGCTGCTCGGCCGCCTGGGTGCGTCCCTTGCGGGCCTGGGCGGGCTTGCGGTCGGGGCGCCCCGACACGGCCTGGCTGGCCGGGCGAGCCTGGGCGACATCCGCGCGCATCACGGCCGCTACCTGCCTCTGGCTGTGGCCGGCCTCGGTCAGCCCTCGCGCGGTGGCCTCGCGACGCTCGGCGCTGTCGTAGGCCGGCTCCGCGCGCACGCGCAGAGCCCCCGCCTCGGCGGCGTGGGCGAGCGCGTCGGCGCGCAGCTCCTCGCGCACGGCGGGGACGCTCTCGTGCTCCCGCTGCGCCTCGCTCTGGTCCTCGCGCTGCTCGGCCGCCTCGGCAGCGCGGGTGAGCGATGCAGCCTCGGCCTGCTCCGCGCGTGCGCGCTGCTGCTCGGCGCCGGTGGCGGTCAGGTTCTCGATCGTCACCCCGAACCGGTGCCCGACCTCGGTGCGCATCCGCTCCTCGGCCTCGGCGAGCTCGGGGTGCTCGGCCGCCCAACCCCGGGCGGTCTTGTACATCTCGGAGATCTCCTGCGCGCTGGCCTGCGCCCACCACTGGGGGTTGTTGGTCGCGCTGAGCGAGGCGCGCGCCGTCTCGAGCTCGGCGTCGAGGCGGGAGCGCAGCTCGGCCGCCTCCCGGGTGCTGTCGGCCGTGGCCTCGCGGCGCCGCTGCTCGATCGCTCGCGCCAGGGCCTCACCGGCCTGGCTGGCGGCGGTCAGGAGCACGCGGAACTGGCCCTCTACGACCTCGTCGATGCCGTCGTTGTCCATGCTCATGGTGTGACCTCCCTGCGGGGTTGGTGGAGCGCGACCTACTCGCGTCCCTGGTCGGTCGAGCCCCGTTCAGGACCCGGCCGGGTGGTGCTTCTCGGCTTCGCTGGCGACGGCTCGGTTGCAGGCTGGACGGCGCGCGTGGCGGGGTGGGCCTGGGAGGCCTGCGCCGTGGCGAGCGTGGCGCGCATCCGGTCGGTGATGTTCGGGTTGGGCGCCGTCGCCACGGCGGCCGTCGTCTGCTGTTCGGCGCCGCCGGGGACCTGAGCAGCCGTAGCCGGCTGGTGGGCCTGGGCGGCGGTGTCCATGCGCCGGTGCACCTCTGCGAGCCGTCCGCGCATCTCGCGTGCGATCGACTCGGCCTGGCGTTGCTGACCCTGCGCGAGAGCGGCGTCGTGCACCGCCTTGGACAGGTTCATCAGCGACCGCAGGAGCGCGGCCTGCCCCACCGGTCCGACGCCTCCGCGTGAGGCGCTGGCCACGAGCATGGTCGTGCCCGACACGGCCACGAGCTGCGCCTTCGGCGTGCTCGTCTCGCGGCCGAACGTCTGCGCGGAACGGCTCAGCGCGTCGGCCGCGTGCGCCATGGCGCCGGGGGTCGGCTCGGTCGCGTCCGACCACGCCGCCAGGGCGCCGGAGGTGCGTCGAGCCACACGTGCCCACGTCTCGCGGTCGTGCGTCGGCACGGCCCGTAGCTGCGCGGACAGGGACTCCATCTCCTTGCTGAACTGCTGCCACACCTCGGGGCGCGGGGCGCTGACCTCTCGCCCCGGTGCCGCGACCCGGCGGGCGCGCTTGGCGGCGTTCCACTCCGCGCCGGCGGCCGCGCGGGACGTCTCGCTCGTGTCCCACTCCGACCGCAGGCGCGGCAGTGTCAGGTCACGTCCCAGGCGGCCACCGCCGTACCAGATCGGGCGCTCACCGTGCACCGGTCGCGACGCGACGCTGTAGCCAGCCACGACGTCGGTGCTGCCCTCGGCGTAGCGGGGTCGCACGAGCACACCGGAGCCGCGCAGCCGGCGAACGAACTCCGCCTCGTCGCTGCTCGCGGCCGCGCACCCGCGTACCTTGCGAGCCAGCGCCACCCGGGGCTGGTCCTCGCGCAGCTGGACGCTCACGAGCCCGACGCGCTGGTGTGAGTCGAGCGAGGACCACGGCGCGAGCTGCTGGCCGGCGGCGATCTTCTTGGAGTGCAACGCCTTGGCTCGACGGCGTGCCTGCGCCTCGCGCTCGCCCATCTCCCACCCGCGTGTAGAACGCTCGGCCGACACCGACTCCAACCGCTCCAACCCGTAGCGCTCCTCCAACGTGCGAGCGACCTTCTGCGCGCGCGAGTAGTCGCGATGGGTCGAGGCCTTGGTGCCGTCCTCGCGCACGAGACTGACGGCGATGTGCACGTGGTCGTTGCCCCCGCCCGAGGGCCCGTGATGGATCGCGACCCACCGGCACGAAGCCTTGCGCGCGGTGTCGTCCTGACCGCTACCGACGTCGGTGCCGGCCTCGTTCACGCGGTCGTCGTTGGCCGCGTCATCGAACCCCATCGCCTGCACGAAGTCGCGCGCGATCTTCTCCCACAGCTCGTCGCTCTTGGCGCCCTCGCCGGCGCGCAGTGCGAGGGACACGTGCCACACGTGACCGCCCTTGACCTCGACGCCGAACGCGCGGTGCGGCTCGTCCACCGTGCGCGCGATCGCGAGCGCGTCGTCACGATTTAACACACCCTCGGGCGCTGTCAGGCGCGTCACCGTGTCCCCGGTGATCACGCGCTGCCCGGTGTGCTCGTTGTGACGTCCTGGACCTGCCAGGTAGACCAGCAGACCGGACACACGGTCGCCGCGCGAGACGTTCGGCATCATCGCCCCATCACCCGCAGCTCCGTCACGAGCTCGGCAATCTGACCGACCAACTCGCGCGCTCGCGCGTGGGTGGTCAGAAGGTCCGCCACGATTTCGCCGTCGATGTTCGCCCGGCGCGCGATCTGGTTCACGTTGTTGCCCACGCCGGCGAGCGTGCGTTGCGCCGCAAGCAACTGGCGCAGCACAGCCTCACGCTCCGACGCGCTCGCGGCTGCCGCCTGCGAGCCACCGGCAAGCGCGGAGTCGATCAGCAGCTTGGGAACGCTGACGCCGTAGCGCTCCGCGAGCACCAGGAGGGCGCCGGCTTCCTCCGTGGTGGCGCGCACCTCGTAGCGCACCTTGCGGCCACCCTCGACGCGCCGGCGCCGGCGCTGGGTGGTCGCACGTGACGGAGCGGGCGTACCCGTCTGCGACGTCTCCGACAACCGATCCACCACCTCTCGGCCCAGCGCAGCGACCCCACCCGGCGTGGGGACCCATGGCCAGCATGGCCCAAGAGCTCCCGGCAGGGCAACCGATCAGCACGGCTGATTATATAGCTTGCTCCGTCCGGGACACCGCTGGCTTTGCAACTCGCCTTACGCCTCGCTGAGGCCGCAGGGGTTCGATACGATCGAGCGGTCGGAGCGCCCGGGGCGCGCACACCGCAAACGCTGAGGAGAACCACCCATGGCTCGCACACCCACACCGGACCAGGCCGTCGAACTCGCTCGCGCGGCACAGGAAACACGCATCGACAGCGTGCGCGAACTCGCGGTGACACGGCAGGCCGTGACCGACGCGCAGGCCGAAAGCGCAGCGCTCCTCGCACGCGCACAGCAGGAGGCCAGCGACCTGGTGAAGAACGCGGAGCTCGCGGACGTGCGCGCCTACGACGCCGCCGTCAACGCAGGATGGAGCCAGGCCGAACTACGGAAGATCGGCCTCCCGCCGGCGGCCAAGACGACGCGCGTCGCGCGTCGTCGCCGGACGGCCGCTGCACCCACCCCCGACCCGGTGCCCCAGTCGGCCGAGCAGGAGCTACAGCAGCACGAGGGACACCCCTCCTGAGGCGCACAGCCCGTTACGGGCGCAGGTTCGTTCGATGACCCCCTGACCACCTGTGGACGGCACGAGCTATCTCCTTCGGGCTCGTCCCGACCACAGGTGGACAGCCGGACCCGACCTACCGCCCGACCACCGCACGCACGTCACCGACACCCTTGACTCACCTCGGGCGTGCGCGTCCCGTGGACGGGCTACCTCCGCGCAGTCTTACTCGCGCCCGTCACTACGTGACGGGCCCCGGCCACGTTGCCGGCCCAGATACGACAGCGCTCGACGCGCCGCTTCATCGCCCCTCAGGCCCTGTCCGGGTGTCGTCGTGACCGGCATGGCTGAGACGTTCGGGCGAGCGAACTCCAGCTCGAGCGTTGCCTCGACACCGACACCTGCCGCCTCGGCCGCGGCCACCTGCTCCGCGCTCGTGCGGTAGCGCTGGAACCGCGTCACGATCGGCGACTCCCGCGCCAGGAGCTCCGAGACTCGCTCCGGCTTGGAGACACCGTCCTGCTCGTAGTACACGCTGCGGGCGTACTCACTCGGCACCCACCGGCCCCCTCGAGGTCGTCACCGCCGGCCAGCACCTGCGCCCGGCCCGACGCCCAGCGTTCACGGATACGAGCCTGAGAAACCTCGTAGGGCACCTCGACATCGATCATCCGCACCTCATACCCCTGCGCCTGCATCTGCTCCAGCAGGCGCCGGCCGTTGCTCTCCGCAGCCAGCACCGTGTCCACGATGATGTCCCGACGCGCCTGGATCGCCTGCCGCGTCAGATCGGCCGCGAGCATCGAAGACTCCCGATGCACCAGCGACGCCAGCTCGAGCGGGACGAACACCTCACCGCGCGCCTCACGGTCACGTACCGCCTGCGGCTTGACGAACGACTCATACGTGCCATCGCTCAGCGCCTGACGCAGCAACAGCTCCTTGAACTCATCGGCATCCACCCGCAGATAGGAGCGCTCACCCTGGCTCAGAGCGGTACGGGCGACCGTGGACTTGCCCGCCCCGGGCGGGCCGGCCAGCACCACCGCTCGCGGCGTCCGCACGCTCACATCCGCCGGGGGCTCCCACTCCCCACACCCGCGCGCTCAGCTGCCTGTGGAGCCGGAGACGCGCCGGGGTGGGCATCCCGCCCGGGAAGAACCACTCCGGGTTGTTCAGGGTCGATGTCGGGGCGTCCGCGGCCAGCGGGCCGCCACTGACCAGAGCCCGGATCGCTTCAACGTGGTCGTGATCCTCGCGGCTCACGCGCTCGCGTCCGCCGCGACCCGCGCCGCGACCTCCCCGTACAGACCCTCATCGATCAGGCCGTCCATCGCAGCGCGGTACACGTCCCAGATCGTGCCCTCGGGCTGCACCGGCAGGTCCTCGTACGCCTCGTGCTGGGCCATCGGGACGTACTCCCACCGCGTCAGCTCGTCCACGACCTGCTCCCGGCTCAACAGGCCGGCCGCGTACCGCTGACACAACTCACGTGGACTCGCACCCGAGAACCCCGCACGCGCCACCGACCCGCCACGCGCCGTCTTCAACAGCTGAGACACCGCCGACTGACTGATCTGCAACCACTGAGCGATCCGCGTCTGCGAGTACCCCTCCTCCGACAACGCCACCAACTCGCGACGCAGATCCACCTCGTCCAGATCGCGACGGTGTCGCAACTGGACCGCCGCGGCCGCCCTTGGCGGCACCTCTACCAGAGCCATCCCAACCACCTCCTACAAGGCACCTTATACCCATGGCAGCAACTGCGCGCTACACGCGTTGACAGGAGTTCACGCACCCTCCCGGTCACAACGAGGCCTGCAGCCTCACTCAGCCACACACGCTGGTACCACCACGGAATCGCATGATTGCGGCTTCTAGTAGGCCGCCCCCGAGCCCGCCAACTATAGCTTCGCGCCGCCCTAGAAAAGTTACCCGGACGAGTCATGACGAATTCGATCGACGTCAATGCTCGTCGACTCGTCATCGTCCCATAGCACCCAGAAGTCTACGATTATTGGGTAGTTGCGGGAGCCCGCGTCAGATGGATCGAGGTCAAGAGGCGAAATCTTGAGGTCGGAAGTCAGAGCGATCAGCGCCAGCCGCCCGCCAGGGAAAGCGTACTCGCGCCTGACCTCCATGCTCTTATTATCTATTTGGCCGTAAGCATAATCGAGGGTTTCGTCGGTGCTCGCAATAACAAAATTTGTAGCCTGCATAAGAATATCGGAATCGCCGTCCCATGCGTTGACGTCAGAGACGTCGCGCGCAATCGGAATAACGCTCTCTGCCAACAAAGATACTGTTGCGTCTACGGACGCGGAGTAAGCGACCAACTCGCCCTCTGATAACTCTTCCTCAAGCTCTTGTCGTAGGCCATTGGTGCCGGCAAAGTCGGAAGTATTGCCAGAGACCAGAAGGACGCGCTGCTCGCCAGCTGCCCGCTTAGCAGTGAGCCAGATCGACGCATCTCGTGAGCCAATGGCAGAGTCCCCCGAGGCCCTGGCCGGAGGAATTCGATTAGCCTCCCTGAGCAATGAGAGGCGAGCATCCTCCCCGGCGGTCTCGAGGATTGAGAAAGAACTTCGCAGGTCCCCCTCCCATCGCTCGACGATTTCTTCCACGGACGGAATGTATAGATCCCCTCCAGACTCCTCATGGAGACTCCCTAACTTTCTAACCGCAGCCTTGAGTTCGGATATCGCCTGCTCTGCGGCGCGCCGACGCGCCGACGTTGATTCCTCAAGAATCACGTCTGTTATGCATAGTTTGATGTCGGTTGCTTTTGCAATGCGAAGAAGCGCCGAAAGCAGTGGATTGTCTCGGATACTTGCACGCCGCGGCAAGGTGGAGGTGTCAAGCACAATGAGTTCTGGACGCGACCCGGCTTCCGTCATAGTGGCCTACAAAGTCTCGTCGAGACGATTCAGAACTTCACCGGCAAGATCAGCAAAGAGGTTGTAGGTGTCGCGCGCACGAGTGAACTGTGCCCCTCGAGCGAGGGTGCCAGTCAATTCGAAAACAGCGGAACGGTTCCTTTGAGCCATAGGGATCAGGCTGGAAAGGTTTCGCACCTCGCCGATCTTGCCCTCGCGTTCCGGGTGCCTAACGCCCGCCTCGGCGAGTGGCTCCACTACTCCAGCGACATACTGAGCAGGGATCTGGTTCACCCATCGCTTGTATGCCTTCGCGGGCTGCTCTCTATAGACGGCAAACTGCTGGCTGATGTACCCGAGGGGTACTGGGGACCCGACGGGTAGGTCAAATCCCAGCTTGAGCCCCCTCCTCGACGCGGAGTTAGTCGCGATGCGCCACTCATCGACCCACCTACTCACGCTCTCCCCCACGCTGGGAAGCGCCGTCAGCGAGAACAGGTCGGGCGACATGGGAATGACGAATCCATCCGCAGCCAGGAGGGCAGCCCGATTAAACGCCCCAACATTCGGCCCGAGGTCGAGCAGAATGTACTCAGCCCCAACCTGGGCTGCAACACCCCTTGTCAGCCGGTGCACGGCTGTACTAACCCTGAAGCCGCGAGGATTCCCGGCCAGGGCGCTAGTCCATCCTTCAGGAGCTATTTCTTCAAACACGCTTAGATTAATGTGCCCAGGAAGAACCCAGGCGTTGTCTCGAATCTCGATGGGCCTGACAATCTCGATGTCTCCTGACCCTTCGACGAGGGGCGCCAAGCCGTGATAGATAGTCTGTTCGCTATCGTAGACTTCTTCAATCTGCTCATCCCTCAGTGCGATACTCGTCAGATTGGCCTGGGCGTCTCCGTCGACAAAGAGCACCTTCTTCCCCTGACTTTGGAGCGCTATGCCCAGATTGAAAAGCAGGGTGGTCTTGCCGACGCCGCCCTTATGGTTGTAGAAAGCGATGGTCTGCATCGGGTCTCCAGGTTCTGAGGTCGAGCTCGAGGTTACTCCGCTATCACACGTGGACAGGTATCACGTCAGGACGGGGCGTGATTCCAAGGTGTCTATTCAGGCGCCAGCGGCGGCGATGCTCAGTCTGTACTGCTCTGCCTCCGGTTCCACGGCGTACTCCACGAGTGA
>NZ_BSUM01000002.1 GCF_030161595.1 Litorihabitans aurantiacus | reverse complement strand
CCGGGCCAGACCGTCACGAGCGACCCAATCGGGATCTGCTCGTCGAAGTCGACCGTCACCGCGCCGGAGGAGATGACCTCGACGCCCGTCGCCGTCTTGACCACCTTCTGCTCGTCGCTGGCAAAGCCTCGAACGTCCCGCCTTGCGAGGTACTGCGATCCCATCCCGCCTCGAGAGAGGAGGTCTCGAACCCAGACGACGTGGGGCGTCATCCACGATTCGAGGCGTTGGACGTTGAGCTCGGGGTAGAGCGGCTGTCCAGAGGCGACGATGACGTCGAGCATCAGGGTCTCCCCCGCCTGTTCACCGGTCGGGGGTAGAGACTGACGGAGTACGCGCGCTGACGTCGGGGGCGGAGGAGTCGTTTGTGCTCCCTCGTCAGAGTGAGCGTCCGCCCAGGGGCGTCGAACGTGAACGTCCGCGACTCGCTGAACGGCCCAAGAGACCGACTTGAGGTCTCGTTCGTGACGCCGGGGGTGCCGTCGTTCGCCAGGACGTTCAAGACCATCTCGCGACAGATCATCCGCCGGATCGCGAGATCGGCCTCGCTCCGGGTCGAGGTAGCAACGCCGGGACCTGTTGGAACGAGTCGCTCAGCGGGGCCGTAGGCGTCGATCCTCGCGGTTGCGTCCCGGAGGAGCGCCTGCGCCCGAGTCACCTGTGCAGCGTCTGACGAGAGCGCCGGCCAAACGTCGCGAAGGTCTTCGACGGTCGCGTAGGGAGTCGTCATCAGTGGCCTCCGGTTCCGCTCATGAGTGTGCTGCGGGCCTGCGAGACCCGACTCGCGGGGTGGCGAGTCGGGCCTCGAGAGGTCACTTCTCGGCAGTCGACGTCTCGCCCGTGTCGATGTCGTGCGTGACGGTCACGACCGTCCCGTCGGGGCGGACCGCGTCGTAGGTCTCGACGCGACTCTTCGACTTGTCGACACGCGGTCGCGTGACCTTCGGGCCGGGCTTGACCGCGTTGACGGTCCCGACCTTCATCGCCTCGTCGTTCGGCTGCGGAGTGACAGACACGGCCGTCTCGGTCGGGTCGGTCGTGTCGGCCGGGCCGTCACCGGGGGCCGTGTTCGACGGCTTGGTGACGTCCGCGTCCAGCGTGGTCTTGCTCGTGGTGGTAGCCATGAGGGTTCCCTTCGATCAGGAGGCGGTGATGCCACGGAGGCGAGCGGCGGCTCGGCCCCCGAACGTCGCGAGCCCGCAGTAGAACTCGATGCGGGTGCGGTAGGCCGGCTTCTCCTGCAGCTGGCCCAGGTCGTCGACCTGGACGCCGCCGTTGGTGAGGCCAGTGACGCCCTGGTCGGTCTCGTCCTCGCCGAAGCGGACGGCGTAGATCGAGGACGAGGCGGTCGAGGTGCCCTGCGTCTCGGTCAGCGGCAGGACAGCCGCACCCGCGGCGGTGAGGCCGGGGTCGAGGACGGGGATGCCGTTGTAGGTGAGGACGCGCTTGTTCGTGAGCGACTCGTTCACGAAGTCGGCACCGCCGAGACGGCGCAGGCTCGAGATGATGCGGGCCTGGACGGCGCGGTTGGCGTAGATCGCGCCGTTGCTGCCCTCGAGGCCGGGGACCGCTCCGATGAGCGCGTCGAGCGCGTCGAAGAAGTCGTGGCCGCCGGCGACCGGACCGAGGCCGTTGGTGGCGGCGTCGATGACCTGGGCACCGGTGAGGCGCTTCTTGAGTCCGTCGAAGCCCTTCGGGTCGACCGCGACGTCGCCGTTGAAGAACGCGTCCTGGAACTTGTAGGACGCGGCCTTGACCTTGAGACGGGTCTGGATCGCCCGCTGGTCGTTGAGGTCGCCACGGGTCTGGACGATGAAGCGGTCCACGTCGGCGTCGCCACCGAGGATGACGAGCGACTCGGTCGCCTGCACGACGGTGCCGGTCGACTCGGTGTACGCCTCGTTGACCGACCGGAACGCGACGCCGGGAAGCGTCGCCTCACGGTTGTAGGCGTAGGCGTTGCCCTCGATGTTCATGAGGGGCAGCCGGTCGAGGATGGACGACTCCTGGACGAACGTCTCGACGACGCCGCGCTGGAGCTGGGTCTCCGACAGCAGCGCTGCCTGAGCGAGAGTGACAGCCATGATGGCTCCTAACGGGAGGTGTCGGCGTAGGCAGCCCGCAGGGTGCCGAGGCCGGGGAAGTGGTGGGGGTGATGCCCTCGCCTCCGTTCGCCCGCGAGAGTGCGGGGGAGCGGGGCGGCTCGGGCTTCGTCTTGATGAGCGGCTTGACGAGCTCGGCGTGCGCCTTGATCGTCTCCTCGGTGGTGCCCGACAGCACCTCGACGGGGACGCCGGTGTCCTTCGACACGGCGGCCTTCCACGTCGCGATCTGCCTCTCGCTGGCGAGGGAATCGCGCTCGGCCTTGAGGTCGTCGCGCTCCTTCTCCGCCGCGGCGAGACGGTCAGCGACCTTCTGCGCCTCGGTCTTGCCGGCCTCCTCGAACTCAGCCAGCCGTGCAGCTGCCGTGGAGTTCTCCTTGGCCCGCGCCTCCCACTTGCGCGCCTCCGCCTTCCAGTCCGTCTCTGCGGGGGCGGCGGGCTCGGCGGGAGCTGCGGGGTCACCGGGGGCGGCAGGGTCCGCTGGGGCCGCGGGGTCGGCCGGCGCAGCGCCGCCCTCGCCCTCGGCGAAGCGGATGCCGCGCAGGTCGTGCAGCGTGCGACCGATGACGGCCAGGCCGTCGCGGTCGGTGCGCGTCTGGGTGATCGTGGTGCGGCTCATCTGGTGGTTCCTCCCGTGCGGGATCGCCACGGCGGCCCATGCGGGCCGACGCGGTAGGCGGATCAGTGGTCCCCTGCCGTGCGGCAGGAAGCGTGTGGTTCGACCTACGTACGGTCGGCGGGGTCGTCCATCTGGGCGACGTAGCGGCGCACGCGCGCGTCGTGCGCGGCCCTCTGGGTAGGCGTCATGCCCGCGGTGCGCGCCGACGCTGAGTAGGCGCGGACGTCGACCTCGGGGGCGTCCTGGTCCCACGACGGGATCGCGGCGCAGCCGCAGAAGCCGTGCGCCGCGAAGTCGACCGTGCGCTCCCGGTACACCGCGCCCCGCGAGGCGAGCATCCGGCAGAACTTGCACGACCCAGCACGCGTCACGCGCTGCCAGCCAACTGCTCGGCGGTCGTCCTCGGACGACCGCACGACCGTCTCCCGAGCCGGCGCAAGCACCAGCTTCGAGACCTCCTTGAGCATCGACGGCAGCATGAGCTCAGGCGTCGGCGACCACAGGTGGCCAGCCGAGTAGCGCACGGCCGACTCGACGTCGTCCTCAAGCGCGAGGTCGGCAGGCCCGGCACGGTACGTGCCCGGCACCCGCTCCGCCTCCCGCGCCTCCTCGAACCAGTCCGCCGCTGCAGCAGCACCCGCCAGACCGTTCTGCGCGACGAGCAGCGCGACGAACTCGATCAGCAGATCGCGGGTCTGCTCCGGTCGGCGCAGGTCCATTGACCGAAAGAACTCGGTGATGTCCGCGTCCGTCAGCCGAACCAGGCCCTGCTGAGCGGCCCGCAGCTCCGCAACCAGAGGAGCGGGAACCACGGGCTACTCCGCCGCGCCTGGCGAGCCCGCGGCGACGGGGAGCAAACCTCGTCCCGCCGCCGCGAGCGCTCCGATACGGGCACCACCCTGAGCGCGACGCCGGTCGGCGAGCATCCGCTTCCGCGTAGCCCGGTCGTGACCGAACATCCGAAGCGCCTCCTCCGTCTCAGCCACCCACGGGATTGCCCCGATCTCCTTCGTCGCCGCGTCCGCCATCGCGGCACGAGTCGGCATGGACGCCGGACGCCACTTCGACTCCAGCTCGTCGAGTTCCTCCGGCGGATCGTCAAGACCGTCGCGGATCATCACGGCCTTCTGCAGCGTCTCTACCCATCCCGCTCCGAACGACACGTGCGCCCGCTCCGCGACCTTGTTCAGCGCGTCCCAGCGGACCTCCATCGCCTCGGCCGAGTCCGGGTTGTCCTGGACCACGCCGAGCACGCTCACCGGCACGTTCACCAGCGACGAGAAGATCGCCGCGTCGTGCCGGCTCATGTCCGTGTGCGGCTGCATCGACACCTGAGGGGCCGTGTAGACCGACGGGACCTGGCCCTCCTCGTCGCGACCGATCGCACTGATGCGCCCGATCAGCGCGTCCCACGTCGGGATCGGCTTGCCGTCCTCGTCCGTGAAGATGTCCTCGTCAGCGCCCAGCAGGTACCGCTGCGGGGCCGAGAAGAACTCGGCCGTGATCTCCGACCGGAGCAGCGTCCGCTGTGCCCGGTCGATCGCACGCATCACCGGGTGCGAGAGCCGTGAGCGACCGAACGGGTTGTCCAGATCGGGCCGAAACGGGAGCAGCGTGCCAGGGCACATCGGAACGCCGGCCGAGTGGACCACCGTGAGTCCGCCGCGGTCGCCCTCTGCGATCGTGTAGACCATCTCGTCGTCGGCGTAGATCATCTCCGTCACGCGACCCCACTTGGCACCGGTCACGGTCAGGATCTTCGTCAGCCGCCGCGAGTTCGGGTTCCACTCGCCCGTCGTCACGCGAGCCGACAGCGACCGCACGACCACGTCAGGCTCACCCGCATACCCCGCCAGCGCCATTGTGAACGCCGGCCCGTACTTCTGCGCCTCGAGGTGCGCCATCGTGGACTCGGCCAGCAGCTTGTTCTGCCGGATGATCCGCGACAGGTTCAGCGGCAGGACGTCCGAGTCCGGGATCTCGAAGCCCTCGAGGTTGATCCGGTCGTTCAGGTGAGTACACGCGCCCTCGCCCCACGACAGCGTCGTCTCGAACTCCACCATGTGCGGCGGAACCGCGATCCCGAAGTGCTTCGTCTTCTGCGCAGCCTCGAAATAGTTCTGCCGCGTCTTGTTGATCGAACGCTTCTCCGCGAGCTGCCCAAGCAGCAGCGAGACCGCCTCCTGCGCCTCGTCCGAGAGTCCCTCAATGGGCAGCCTCATCTGCGAATCACCGCCCTCTGCTTCTGTCCGGGCTTCCGCCTCGTCGTCTTCGCACCCCACACCGCGAGGCTGACTGCCTCGAGCGGGGTCTCGTCACCGTCAGGAATGGTGGCCTCCCAGCCCCACGCCCCCGACGTCCCCCGCCGCTTCATGTCACTCACCGCGACCGAGTCATCGAGCACGGCCTGGCCCTCGTGCGCCAGGTGCGTGAACGTCTCGTCCCTGATGGCGTCGTGCAGCATCGCGCAGGAGGCCGTGTAGTCGCCCGTCGACGCGATGCGCAGCACCTTCTCCGGCACGCCCCGCTCCCGCAGCGCCTGCTTCAGCGTCGCCGCACCAGCAGCGCCCGAGATCACGATCTGCGCCGTGTCCCGCCAGCAGCCGGCCAGCCAGTCAGCCAGCGCCGCGATTCCGCCTCGAGCGGGCCGGTCATCGCGTCGATGAGCTCGCCGTGCACACCGCCGTCGTGCTTCCGAGCGCCAGCGAGTGAGACCCGGGTGCCGTCCATGCTGAACGCCACGCCGTACGAGATCGTCCCGACCGGCGCGGCCCCGACCTCACGGTCTCGCCACAGGTCAGCGCTGATGGCACGCGTCCCGCCACCGGTGGCGGACCAGATCCCCAGGCGGTCCTGAGCGAAGCGCTCTGGGGCGTAGGTCTCGCACTCACCGGTCACGACATCGACGTTCATGCGCGCGTTCCACGCCGGGTTCGCCGACCAGCACAGGTACTCCACCGCCGACGACCAGCGCCGTGCCGCGAGATCCGCCCGCGCAGCCGCGTACTCGGGCGACGTGACGTCCGCGCCCCACTCGCACCAGGCGGCAGACGACGACTTCCCCTCGATCGCCGCCGCACGGACCGACTCGAACACCGTCGAGTCGTCCTCGTCCTGTGGAGCCGTCCCAAGGAGCCACACCTGCGGGTTTGGCATCGCCGACATCGTCGAGTTGATTGACGTCCAGGCGCGCGACCCGAGGATCTGCGCCTCGTCGAGCATGAGGCAGTCGGACGAGAAGCCCTTGCCCCCAGCGCCTGAGCGAGCCTTGAACTGGATCGTCGCGCCGTTCGTGAACTTGATCGACTCGCGGTTTAGCGCGTTCATGACCGACTTCACGCGCTCGCGCAGCCACCCGTTCGCGTCGGCCTCGACGATCTCCATGAGCTTCGAGAACGCCTCACGCGCCGTGTCCTGCTGGTGCGCAGAGATGACGATTTTCTTCTCACCGAACAGCAGAGCGCCTGCGAGCGCCCTCGAGACGAGCAGCTGCGACTTGCCGTTCTGGCGAGGGACCGTCACACCGACGCGCTTGGCCGCCCATGTCGCGTCCCGACGCTCACCCATCGAGGCCCGCAGGATGGTCTCCTGCCAGCCGTCCAGGACGATGCCCGCCGTAGCCGACAGGTCAGCAACGTCCTCCCACGAGTTAGCCCTGGCCCCCTGTGGCTCGACCAAGACGCGCGGTCGCGCCTCCCCGAGCAGCGCGACGGGCTGCGAGCTCGTCAACCGGATCACCCGCCTTGCCCTCATCGGCCGACAAGGCGGCAAGGTCAGCGGACACAGCGCGGATTTGAGCAGCGAGAGGAGCCCGTGCAGGCCCCTTCGCCTCGTCTCGCAGCCCGCTCATGAGCAGGTCCAGCGTCTCCTCGAGCACGGCCTTGCGGTCCATCGGCAGGACCTCCGAGCTCTGTGTGTGAAAGGCGCTATCCCCCGGGGTCGCCGTCCCCTTGGGGGGAGGGGGTGGGGGTGGGGGTGTGTCCGTGGTGGCGGATGGCCCCCACCCTGGGGACGCAATGATGGTTGGTCGAGGTGCGTTGCGAGTTGGGGTCCGCCCGGCCCCGCGCTGCTGGTTGCACCATCGTCTTCGGTGCAGCAGACGGGTGTTGTCTGCTGCGACCGGATCACCGCCTCGGCTGACGGGGATGATCTCGTCGACTTCGGGGTAGTGCGGGTCGTGTTGTGGTTTGACTGGAACGCGTTGCCGGATGTCTTCGACGAGACCGGCCCCTAGGTATTCGTGTGGCCAGGGGCAGTCGGGCCAGGGGCAGTAGCCGCCGGCCGCGAGTTTGCGGGCTCGGAGTTCGCGGCGTCGGTGACCGTTGGCGTAGCGCACGTTGCTCGGCATCGGGTCCTCGGGTGGGTCGACGGTGGGGCGCGCAGGACGCGCTGCTGCAGGGAGCGAAAGGACCCGGCGTGAAACTCCCCAAGCGGCCTTCACGGCGTTCGCCGATGCGTGGTGTGCCGGGACCGTGTTGACGCGCCCCACCGAAGTAGGTGGCACCCTGCGCTCGCCCGGGGGCGCGCGCTGCGGAGGGGTGCCGGCTCCGGCGACGTCGTCGTGTGCGCTGGGCTCCGGCAAGCCGCCCGACGTCGCGCTCGGGTGTCCCGCCCGGGAGTCGAACCCGGACGCCCGTGGGCACTGGTTCCTGAGACCAGCGCGTCTGCCAGTTTCGCCAGCGGGACAGGTTCGCCGTTCGGCGAGTGTCGTCCGGAGACGACGATGGGAGCCCTGCTGCCAGTTGAGGGCATAGGACTCCCGGGGATGAGCATACGACAGTTTCTGGCAGTTGTTGCTACGACTCGCGGCCAGAGTTGCTGCCGAGGCGTCCTCGCCGGCCTGTGATCTTGCCTCGGGTGCGCCATTCGTGTTCGGCTGCGGCGACGTCGTCGGTGTGGACGGCGACGCGTCCACGGTGTCGGTGGGAGCGGACGACGCCTCGTCGGGCCCAGGTGCGGATGGTGTCGGGGAGGATGCGGAACTGGCGGGCGGCGTCAGCTATCGGGAGCCACTTGTCGCGGTCGTCGGTCACCGAAAAGCCTCGCGCTGCTCGCGTTGCTGCTGGAGCCACGCCTCCTCGCAACCGGAGCAGTAGGGGTACTCGGCCGCGATGGCGTTCGCCTCAACCTCGCTGGAGCAGTCGTCTCCGTACTTCGTGCCGCAGGCGAGGCAGAACGTGGACCAGGACGAGGCGCGAACCGTTGCGCGCTTGCTCATGCTGCCTCCGTGGGGGCGTTGTAGTGGATGAGGGTGACCTCGTCGTCGTTGAGGACGGCGGCGCAGTCGTCGTTGGTGCACTCGATGCGTGTCTCGTCGCCCTGGTAGCGGATGGGCTGGTGGACGAGGGTGAGGTGCTCGCACCGGGGGCACGGCTTGTTGACGGGACGTGCGGGTGCCGCGCTGTCGGGCTCGGGGTAGCGGTGTCGCAGGGTGGCGACGTGACCGACGATCTGCCCTCGGAAGTCAGCGGCGTGGTCGGTCATGGCGAGGTAGATCCAGTGGGTGTCGATCCACAGGTTGGCGCTGCCGGGGAAGGTGTCGGTGTTGGGGCCGGCCATGTTGCGCCGGTTGGGGTGCTCGGCTCGGATGACGCTGATCCAGGAGTCGATGACGGACTCGAGCTCGTCGGCGTCGAGCCAGGCGGGGTGCAGCACGGTGGAGTGCGAGGGGTCGGTGGTGGCGACGATGTCGTCGCTGAGGCGGGCAGAGGAGGGCGGCTTTGCTAGGTCGGCGACGTGGCGCAGCCAGGACACGACGCCGGGGACAGCCGCGAGCGCGTTGCGCGTCTTGTTGACGCAGGCGAAGCAGAGCCGCAGGTCGCGCTCGGCGGGGCGCGGGAGGCATCCGCGGCACTCGCGGATCTCGTCTCTGCCGTCGCAGTCGGAGTAGTGCTGGCCGTAGATGGTGCAGCCGTAGTCGCACGTGGTCGTGGTCATGTGTGTCTCCGGGGATGACGAAGCCCCCGCCGACCGGGGTGGTCGACGGGGGCGTGCGGGGAACGGGGTCAGTCCTGGGCGTGCGTGGCCCAGTCGAGCTTCTTGCCCTCGGTGAGGCGGATCTCGAGGTGGCTCCCTCGGAAGGTGGTGCCGTGGGCCTGCAGGAGACGGTCGACGACGTCGCCGACGGTCTCGTCACGGCCGATGGCCGCGGCCGTGCGGGTGGTCTCGACGTCGGGCCGGCCGCTGATGTGGACGACGAGGGCGTTGATCTGCTGGACGGGCTCGGGGCTGGTCTGCTCGGTCACTGCGCTTCCCTTCTCGGTGGTTGACGCCCGGAGTCCCGGGTCGCCTGGTGGTGCTGGTGGGTCATCCCCACCCGTCGTTCGGCATGGCGTGGCGTTCGGCGAACTCGGCTGTCTCGCCGCGCTTGGTGAACTCGACTCGTCCGAGGACGCCCTGCCGGTTCTTCGCGATCCCCATGTCGACGTTACGGTCCGCGGGGTCCTCGGCGTGAAGGAGCATGACGACGTCAGCGTCCTGCTCCACAGATCCCGAGTCGCGCAGGTCGGAGAGTTGGGGGCGGCCGTCGGCGCGCTGGGTGGAGCCTCGGTTGAGCTGCGCGAGGACGATCACGGGGACCTGCATCTCCATGGCGAGCGTCTTGAGGTGGCGCGACCACTCCGTGACCATCTCGTACCGGGAGCGGCGATCGCCCGGGGTCGCCGACAGTAGGCCGAGGTAGTCGACGACGACGGCCGAGAGCTTGCCCAGGCGGGAGACGCTTCGGGCGTGCGAGCGGATCGAGTTGACCGTCGCGCCGGGGGAGTCGTTCACGGCGAGCCGGAGGGCTTTCATGGTGTCGGTGTTCTCGGCGATCCGTTCGCGATCGACCACCGTGAGTTCGGGGTTCCAGGGCGAGCGTCCCTTGAGCGCGCCGAGCTGCACCTGCGCGATGTAGGCCGTCGCTCGCTGCTGCAACTCCCTCCTGGTCATCTCGAGCGAGGTGAACGAGACGTACCCGTGACGGGTCAGCCAGAGGGCGACCTGCAGCCCGACGATCGTCTTGCCGATCGAGGGTCGGGCCGCGATGACGTACAGGCCACCGGGTGCCCATCCGCTAATGATCTTCGTGAGGCCCGGCCATGGCGTCGGGACTGTGCGGGTCTCGCGATCGAGCCCTGCGACGAACTCGTCGTAGTCGTCGCCGAGGAGCACGATGTCGGAGACGATGCTGCTGCGCGTCCCGTCGATGAGGCCCCGCGCCATCTCGACCAGTTCACCGACCTCGCCTTCGCCGCGAGCGAGCTGGGAGATCTTGACGGCCGCGGTGGAGAGGTGCCGGCGTGTGGCGTAGTCCGCCACGAGGCGGGAGTAGTAGGCCACAGACCCGTCGGCACCGAGGGCTACCTCCTCGCACTCGATGAGCAGCGGTGCGGTGATTAGTCCGCGGTGGATCTGGTCGACGCTCGCCAGGTTGGCGTTGATCGTCGCGAGGTCGGTCGGCTTGCCCTCTCCGGCGAGGCGCTGGATGAGCCCGTAGAGCTGCTCGTGTGCCGGGGTGTAGAAGTCGGCGGGGTTTAGCGTGAGGTCGTGGGCGACGCGACGCCCACGGGTCATGCACAGCCCCAGCAGCACCTTCTCCGCGTGCGGGTCGTGGATCACGGCCCGGTCGAGGGCGCTCGGGTCGAGCAGGTCGGTCACGGCTGTCCTCTCGTTGGTGCGGCGTCCCAGACGGAGCTGGTCGCCTTCTGGGTGGCGGTGGGCTTGGACTTGTTGAGCCAGGTGCGGAATGTGGCGTCCCAATCGCGCATCCGCCGGTCGTTGGCTTCCGCGTGGTTACGGAATGCGACGACCTGCTCGTCGATATCGGTGCGCTTTTCGAGCGCGAGCTTGTAGTGCGCCGCGTTCGGGGCCCAGGACTTCGGCAGCGGCCTCTCCGGCTTCCTCCTCGACGGCGTCTCGTCGTCGTGCTCCTCACCGTCCGACTCGGTCCGGATGCCATCGGGACGAACGCTCGGAGACGGAGTTGGAGTAGGAGAGGGAGTAGGAGTAGGTGCCACCGAAACGAGACCCAAAGGTGAAGTTGCGCTAGGCCCAAACGGGACCGAAACGGGACCGAAGCCAGTACCGAAAGGGTCCTCGGGGAGAGTGCGCGACCGAGGGTCGATGACGGGTCGCTCGAGCACCTCCGCCACTGCCGGGTTGTTCCACCCGGCGAGGTGCGGTTCTCGCGTCCGGATCTTGTTCGCCTCATGAACGAGCACGCCGCGGATCGTGGCGGAATCGACGGCGGCGTATGCCTTCGTGAAGGAGACGGCCATTCTGGGCTGACGCATGAGGCCGTCGAACCGTGCCCAGGACCGCACGAGGCATTCCTCCGTGTCCTCGTCGATGACGATGAACAGTCGAGCCTCGAGGCAGGCGGCAAGGGTCCGGACGGAGTCGGCGTCCAGCCCCGCCGCCGCCGCCGCGAGGCGTCCCGGCCGCCAGTCCACGACCCCGCAGTAGGACAGGCGGGGGTGGTCCCAGAGCGTCTTGTAGAGCCACTGGGCTGGGTAGGGGAGCGCGCGCCAGTCGTCGTCCGTGCTGGCGCTCACGTTCCAGCGGGCGAAATCACGGGGCATCCCTAGGACGCCTCCTCGAGGATGCTGCGGGGCGCGGTGACGCCGGCCTCGGCGAGTCCACGGATGAGGTCTCTGTCGACGTCGCGGCCGAGCTTCTCGAACAAGGCGGCGAGGATGAACTCGTTCCCGCCGATGCGGGTCTCCTCGGCGTGCCGGTGCATCATCACGGCCAGGGCCGCTAGCGCGAGGTCGTAAGCCGACTGCTCGTCTCCCACGCGGAAGGGCAACTCGTGCCCGTCCGGGAAGGTCGCGGTCGCGACGGAGCCCGTGACGGCGACCTCGGGGAGCTTGTCGTGGGCCACGATGATGTGCGTGTTCAGGTCGACCGTGATCGGGCAGGCCATGGCGGTTCCTTCCTGGGTGCTGGTCGGCGTCGGGATGGTCGAGGTGTCGATGTCCTCGCCGTTGTCGATGCGTCGGCGCTGCTCGACGAGCCACGCCTTGGCGGTCTGGCGGTAGTTCTCTCGCTCGCGACTCACGGGGCGTCCTCGTAGAGGTCGCCCGAGAGCACGTCGGTGACGATCCGCCGGATCATGTCGTCTCGCTGCGTGATGGTGCCGGGGTAGCGCGCGGGCAGGCCGTCCTTCACCTCGCGGATGACGTCGTCGTGGCGGAGGTCGCGATCCCCGGCCGCGACAGCGGCTCTAGCCACCTTCCCGGCGGCCTCCTCGGACCGTCGGATCAGGTCGCGTACGACGAACTCGCCCTCGGTCATCTCGACCGTCTTGGCGTAGTCGATGGTGGCCTCGTTAATGACGGCTTCGGCGTTCTCCTCGGGCGTCTGGCAGTCAGGGCACAGGACGCCGACTTCGCGGCCGAGGTCGTACTGGAGGTTCCACTCGCCGTGGCCCCGGTACCGACGACGGCAACGCATGCACTTCTCGACCTTGCGGTCACTGGGGTGGATCTTCATCGGGCCACGGCCTTCCAGTAGTGAGCGGCGTTCCCCATGGAGGAGCGACCGAGACGGTCCGCGACGCGTTCGACCTCGCCGGCGCGCTCGAGCTCGGAGCATCGGGAACGGATGGACTGCGGCGAGGCGGGCTTCCACCCGTGCTCGCGCTGGCGGCGCTGGTGGGCGGCGACGAGCTCCTCGTGGGTGAGGGCTCCGCCCTGGGTCAGGATCGCGAGCACCTGGCCGCGGTGGGTGGTGACGTCGACCTTGTCGCCCGCGAGGTGCGAGGTGGTCGGGTCGGAGTTGCGTGCGAGTGCGGTGTTCACTGCGGTGCCTCCTGCTCGAGCGCCGTGATCCCGGCGTAGGTCATGCGGATGATGGATTCGGCGGATGCCGTGTCGATGAGGAGGACGGGACCGATGCCTTCCCGCCTGCCTTGTGCGCCGGTTCGCCACCGCGAGTAGGTGCCGGTTCGCACGGCGACGCCCCTGTCCCGCAGGACCGTCATCGCGTGGTCGACCAGGGTCGAGGCGAGGAGGACGTTGATCCCGGTGAGGGCGCTCAGCACGTCCGCGAGGCGGCTCCGGTCGGTCATGCCGTCGCAGTCCTCGTCGAGGAGGGTGGTGCTGACGACGTAGGTGTCGGAGTAGGTGGAGAAGGGGGTCGTGTAGTCGTCGACGCACGCCGAGGGGAAGGTGAGGTCGGGGATCGTGGCGCTCATCGGACCCGCCCCCGACGCTGCGGTGACCGAGGGAGGCGCGGCCGTCGGCGGAGAGCCACTCGTACTGCTTCCGCCAGGTCTTGCCGATGACGCCCCGATGGAGGCGCACACGCTTCTGGACGAACCCGGTGTAGTCCCACTGGTGGTCGGGGTCGTCCTGGGTGGTGCAGAAGTCCGGGCAGGCCGTCTCCGGCGGGG
The DNA here is from genome assembly GCF_030161595.1 of Litorihabitans aurantiacus. Classification (NCBI taxonomy): domain Bacteria; kingdom Bacillati; phylum Actinomycetota; class Actinomycetes; order Micrococcales; family Beutenbergiaceae; genus Litorihabitans; species Litorihabitans aurantiacus. Next base: position 29,026 of record NZ_BSUM01000002.1, on the reverse strand, counting down.
CGGGGAACGTCTCCTCCGTGAGGTCCATGCAGGTCAGGTAGAGCCAGTGTCCGAACTGCGCGGCGACGTTGACGGCCATCGATTCGGGAGCTTCGATCCGGACCTCGGTCGGCCCCTCGGCCTCAGTCCAGTCCTCCCGGAAGCGGACAGCCCACGCGCTGCCCGCGTTGCCGTCGTCGTCCGCCCACACCCGGGCCTTGGAGACGTGCACCCATCCCTCGCTCCCGTCGGACAGCACTACGCGGTGGCACGAGTCCGAGCACCAGTCGTAGTGCACGGTTCCGGTCGCGACGGCAGTCACTGAACGTCCCCCCGTCCAGCGCCGACACCCTCTACGGCGTCGGCGGCAGCGACGATCTGAGCGGCGAAGGCTCGCGCCTCGGACGGAGTCATGTAGTCGTTGCCCTCGAAGCCGGCGTTCCCGCCCACGACGACGGAGACTGCCGGGACCCCGATGTTCAGCGGGAAGGCGAGAGTCGGGCCGTCGGCAGGCATCCGCCAGCGGTCGCCCACCGGGTCCTCGTCCGAGCCGAACTCGATAGGCGTCGCCACCCCGTAGTGCCCGATGGAGTCACCGTCGTCGTAGCAGAGGGTCGTGTCGCACCACGGCTTGTGGGGGCGGAGGCTGTCGAGGAACCTGTTGAACTGCTCCTCCGAGACGTCGGGGGCGGTCATCGACGCGCCTCCTCGATGAGGCGGGCGGCGGCGACGAGCTCGTCAGCCAAGGCGCGTGCGTCCTCCGCGGAGAGCCACAGTTCGATGTCACGATCCTCGGCCCAGATCTGGACGACCGGCCGGCCACGGTAGACGTGAGTGCGACGGGTGGCCGTGACCGCGAGGCGCTCGCGCCCGGAGAGCAGCTCGCTCGGGTAGCCCTCGAAGGTGTTCGCGGGCGCGAGGTTGATCCAGACGTCAGGGGACATGCACCACTGGTCGTCAACGTGGGCCTCGCCCGTGTGCCCCTGGCCATCACGGCACCAGGGCTGGCAGGCGACGGGGGCGATCTTGCTCATCGCGACACCTCCGCCGCGTGAGCGCGGACCGCGGCTACGGCGGCCAGGATCGCGCGAGCGAAACTCTCCGCCTCGGTCAAGGTGAGGGGAGCGTCGTCATCCTCCTGCTCGCTGAAAGTCAGGAGCGTGAGGTGGTCAGGCGAGGTCTCGATAGCGAGCCGATCGACGTGCGCGTCCTTGGTCCGGATCGACGACGGCAGTCCGTCCTTCTCGAGGTCCACGAAGAACATGGGCCCGACGACGCGTAGGCCCTGCTGCTTCCACTCGCCGTCCGAGTAGAACGAGGTAGGCGTCGGGATGACGTCGGCGGGGTTTGCTGGCACTATGGCCATTGCGGTTCCTTCTCTCAGGTCGGCACTGCTGTTGTTCGTCGAGTCGTTGGCGCGACTCGTGATGACGCCCCCAGCCCGGTCGTTGGCGCGATCGGTCAAGCTGGGGGCGTTCGTCTTGCCCGGGGTCATCGGGACCACTCGGGGCGGGCGTCGAGGAACCGGTCGAGCTCGGCCTTGGTGAACCGCTTCCCGAACCCGGTGTCGATGGGGATGAGGTCGCCCTTCTCCTGCAGGCCCTCGACGGTGCGCGAGGAGCAGTCGAGGTAAAGCGCGGCGGTCTGCACGGTCATCGCTCCGGGCCAGCCGTCGATGCGCGTGACGCTCATGCGAGCCACACCGCGACGACGAAGCCGAGGAGCGCACCGAGGGCGGCGAGGGCGGCCCAGCCAGCGGCGTTGGCGAGGCGGTGCGCTCGGGGCGTCCACCGGATCGCGGGGGCGCTCACTTCTCGGCCTCGAGAGCGGCGAGCTCGTCGCGGAGCTTGGCGGCGCGGGCGTCGCGCTTCGCCTTGTCGCGGCGCTCGCGGCGGGTCTCGTCCGTCTCCCACACGACCTCGGTCGTCAGGACCTCGGCGACCGCGCCGTAGGACTCGAGCAGCCGTGCCAGACGAACCGCTGAGGAGCGCGACTTGAACAGGTGGCCGGTCTTGGGCCAGAAGAACTTGTCGTCGCCGAAGCGCTCGATCCACGCCGCTCGCTCCTCCGGGTCGGCGAGCCAGCCCTCGGGCTTCCAGGTGTGGTCGTAGTGCGCGAGAAGGTCGAGGCCGTCGGGCTGGTCGACCGCGTCGATCACGGCCTCGGCCGTCCAGATCTCCCAGTCCTGCAGGGAGTCGCGGGTGCGCCAGATCAGGGACGACGGCGGCAGCTCGGTCATCGCGACCGTGTAGGCCTTCTCGGCGAGAAGGGTGTGTCCGTACTCACGGGACATCGGTGGTTCCTTTCTGGGACGCGAAAGCCCCGACCGCCAGGTGGCGTCGGGGCTCAGGAAGACGGGGTCTAGCGGTGGTCGGCGTTGTGGACGGCTCGGCGGGCGACTGCGTCGGCGTGCCCGGATGGTTCGCGCCCACGGAAGGGGGTGTCGCTGATCGCGGCCGGCAGGAGCTTGTACAGGTCAGCCCGGACGGCGTCATCGCCGCGGCGGTTCCAGATCGAACGCCCGTAGCGGGCGCAGCGCGAGGGGTCCAGTCCGGCAGCGCGTTGGCGAGGATCGTGATGACCTCGTTGACGCTGTCGGCTTGCATGACCGCGGCCACGCAGACGTGTGCGACGTCGTCCGGCTGAGACTTCCAGAACCGGTCCTGCTGGGGGATGGGCGTAGGGGCGGCTGTCACTGCGGCTCGCCGTCCCCTCTGACCCTGGGGGAGTAGTCCGTGGTGAGGGAGTCCTCCGGGAGCCCGTATGCACGCTCAAGCGCTCGCAGCATCAGGTCAGATGCGCCGCGCGCTCCTGACTCGATCGCCGAGAGCGAGCCGCGGCTGACGACCATCTCCGGGAAGTGCTCGGTGATCCGGAGGCTGACCTGCTCGAGCGTCAGGTCGAGAGCAGACCGCAGTGCGCGGAGGGAGAGGTGGGGTGGCGTTCGGTCCTGCCGGGCGGACCTCGCCGGGGTGAAGGTGCTCGACTGAGCAAGCATTGCTGGCATGGCTTCACCGTACAGCAAACATCGCGTGATGCAACGATCCGAACGGGCAAACGTTGGTAGTTGGCCAAAGGCGGGGGCCAGAGCGGGACGGCATAACGGCGATGTTCGCCGAGCCTCACCAATGTTTGCCGAGCAAATCTGGCAGGCTGGCGGCCATGGAACAGAACATCGCCAGGCTGGGTCGCTACCTCCGTAGCCGCCGCGCCGAGCTGGGTTTCTCGCAGGACGAGGTGGCCGCTCTCGGTGGGCCGTCCACCACGACGCAGTCGAAGATCGAGCACGGTCTAACCCGACGGATACAGCGCCGAACGATGGAGGACATCGACCGGTCGCTCGGGTGGAAGGTTGGGAGTACCGAGGCGCTGCTCGAGGCCACAGATGACGACGTTGAGCCGGTGGCGGTGCGCCGGCCGGCGACCAACAGGGATGGGAAGCGCCCGCACGTTGCGGCGCGACCCGAACCGTCCGGCGGAACCTGGACGACCTTGCGGCGCGAGGTAGACGCGAAGGGGCGCTCGCTCGTCGTGGGCGTGAGTGTCGACACGGACGTCGAGGGCGTCGAGACGCGCGTCGAAGTGCGGTACTGGCCCGGGCCCGATCGAGATGTTGACGCCTTCGACTTCAACGGGGTGGTCGGCGAGGCGCATCGTTCTGCGATCCGCGTCACCAGCGTCTACCGGCAGCCGACGGAGGAGGACCCCATCTTGGCGGCAGGCCCAGCACCCGTGCCGATGTCGGAGCCGGATGGTTACGTGATGGCTGCGCGGGATGTCGACGACGACGCGGAGGCCGAAGCGCAGCAGGTCGACCCCTGACAGGAGGCACCTTGGACCCCGAGCTCGTAGCCCTGGCCGAGGAGATGGGCTGGCACGTCGTCTACCGCGACCTCGGTCGCCGATCAGGCGAGGTCCGCTCCGGCGGCGTGATCGTGATCAACCCGAGGAAGGGCTACCTGACGCAGCGCATGACGCTCGCGCACGAGCTCGGCCACGTTGCCCTTGGTCACGACTGGGGCACCCGCCACGACGCCGCGGCGGACGAGCGCGCCGCCGATATCTGGGCGGCCGGCGTCCTCATCAAGCCCGACGACTACCGCATGGCCGAGGAGATCGTCGGGTCACACCCGGGGGCGCTCGCGAAGGAGCTGGGCGTGACGGCGGGCCTCGTCGTCTACTGGCAGCAGCACCACCAGCGCCGCGGCACCTTCCTTCGCGTCGTGCGACCGGCAAGTTAGGGGGCGCGGTACGGCTTACGGTTCGACGCGCGCGAACGAGGCGTCTGCTGCAGCGGCCCACGAGATCGTCCGAAGTCGGACTGATCCTGGTGGTTTACCTCAATGAAGCGGTCCACGTCCTGCTGCGTGAATCGGCGTTGGCGGCCGATCTTCACCGACCCGATTTTCCCTGCGCGAGCCCACCCGACGATCGTCTCGGGCTTGAGGTCGCCGCCCAACAGGGCGACGACCTCGTCTGCTGTGAGCAAGCGAGTCGACTCGTTCACATGTTCCATAGGTCGAGGTCCTCCCAGTTGTCCGGGAAGCCCATGGACGACTCAGGCGTGAACAGTGGCGACGCCCCCTTGGACAGCTCTACCGTGGGCAGCTTCCGGACCTGAGTCTTCGCCGTCATGTGCCAATTCGTTCCGTCTCGGTGGCTCCGTAGCATGTAGGCCAAGGACGCCATCACCGGGTAGACCCTCCTGGAGCCATCCTCGCGGTCAAGGAGGTGGGTCATCAGCGGCCCAACTCCACTCTGCCGCCGGATCTTGATGTCGCGCTTCATCGACCGGTTGAAGAGGCGCGAGCCGTGTGCGCACACGTTCCGCAGATCGCTGATGCTCCGCGCAAAGGTGATGAACTGAGCTGGCTTGTTGACCCCGAAGGCACTGGCGACCGCGCGCTTGTCCTCGATGAGCATCAGGTCGAGGAGGAACGGGAGGGAGCCGCAGTTGACAACCTCGACGAACGACCAGATCGGGGTATCGGCGAGGGGTTCGACCTTCTGTAGATGGATGAGGTAGTCGTCGGCAGGTCGCGCGTCCTCGACGGCCTTGCGCGCCTTGTCCTGCCACGCGCGGAGCTTGGTCGAGCTGCCTCCGTGAGCCGGCCGGTCACATGCGGTCGGGTCGAGGTGGTCTCGGCGTAGGTGCGCCACTGGGGATCGCTCTGCCAGGACATGAGCCATCGTTGCGCGTAAGCGAACCTCGAAATCGAGCACTCCGCCAAGGCACACGAGTCGCAGCTTGTCATCGAAGGAATAGAGCTCCATAACGTGATCGAGAGACGCACCAGGCATGTAGTCATCCAGGCGGAACGATCTGGCGTCTCGATCTACGAGGTGAGGCGGAAGCAACTGGCGGAATGGGTACCGGTACCCGCCGAGACGGTGATACCCGTACCTACGAAGGGCTGCGTCGGCTGCTTCGTCATCGTAGATAGCCAGTCCGCGATCCTTCATGATGTCGATCAACTCGGCATAGGTACGGAAGTTCTTCACGACGTAGAGGCTACAAAGAAAACCAGCCCCTTGACGACGCGAAGTCATCAGAGGGGGCTGGTGTCTAGTGCGTCAACTCTACCGCACAACTGGGGATGGTGGGGGACATGCTGAGGAGATCCGAACATCCGATCGCCCCGCCAAGCCCACCACTGGGGACCGTGTCAGTGGGTGGTCGTAGCGTGCCCGCCATGACCACGACACACGAGAGCGAGGCGCAGCGCCGCTACCTCGCCGCGCCGCTGCCGACCAACGACGACGAGCAGGCCGCCTACGACGAGCTCGAGGCCGCGGTGCTCGCCAAGGTCGGCCTCACGCCGGACGACGGACGACGGATCACCGAGATCAAGATGGAGACCGGGAAGTGCTGGCGGTGCGTCCCCGATCGTCTCGCGCGGATCGACTACGAGATCCTCGACCACGCCCGCGACATCATGCAGTCGGGCGTGCCCTTCTCGGCCGAGCACCTCGGGATGAGCGAGGACGCGAGTGGACGACGCCTCATGGTCTTGCTCGACTCGGCCGCGGCGCACGAGTACGACGACAACCTGATCGACGTGCTTCGTGCCGCACGTGATGCGAGCACTCCGCGCCCCCGGAGGTGGCATGACTACTCGGGCGCGATCGTCGCGCTCGGTGCCGAGTCGCCCTTCTGACTGTCCTTCGGGAACAGGTAGTTCGCGATGATGTAGGCAAGCCCGATCGTCTCGACCACCGTGGCAGAGAGCCAGGCGATCATCACCTGTATCTGCACGTCGCCGAACTCGGACCAGATGTAGGCACCCATGACCAGGACTGACGACACCAACGCGAAGGACATGGCACCGGTCACGGACCAGAAGAAGCGCTCCCGCAACTTGTTGGCTTGATCTTGACGATCCGCCTCAGCGTTGAGGATGCGGTTCGCGGTCTTGTCGTTGACCTCGGCGGCAGAAGGCTTGTCGAGCTGATCGACGGTCGCGCCTTGCGCCGCAGCGAGTTCCTTGGCGGACGGTTCGCCTGCGCTCACAGCTTGATGGCGAGGTTGTCGAGCCGCTTGCGTACGGCCGGGACAGAGAGGTCGAACTCCCTGACAAGCCTCGCTAGACCCGCACCTCCGTTCACGAGGTCTCGGACCTGGTGCTCGGGCATCAGGAGTGCGCCCGCGAACTCGTCAGCGTAGAACTCGTGCAGGTCGTACTTCCCGCCGCGACGCTCGACGATGTTGAAGTCGGTGTCGCCACGGCTGGTTCGCTCCCAGTAGTGACCAAGCTCGTGGGCGATCGTGAACCGCTGGCGCTGCTCGGTGTCGGTTGCGCTGACGAAGATCTCGGCGTCTCGCCCAGGCTCGACCCGGAGGAGGCCGGAGACTCCGTCTTCGAGGTAGGTCCGACGCACGATGATGCCGAGGTGGGTAGCGATGCGCTCAGGGTCGACCGGGTACCCCGCGCTCCAGGTCTCATCGAGAACCTCGCGGGCGTCCTGTCGCGCCTTGTCCTTCACCAGCATCTTGCTCACCTCCGGCCACGTGTCGTTCTTGCCTCAATCGTACCGATCTTGCGCCCCGCGGGTGTCGACGACGCTCCGGGCGCGATGTGTGCACCACCGTGTGCACCAACGCCTGTCAGACCTGAGATGCAGATCGGCCCCAGTGCCTGGTTTCCCTAGCACTGGGGCCGATCTACTCGCTGTCTCAACGAGCGCGCCCGGAGGGACTCGAACCCCCAACCTTCTGATCCGTAGTCAGATGCTCGAGGTAGGATGAGAGTGTCGGCGTCCCGCAAGACGCCCGTCAGATCGGCGGTATTCCGGGCCTAGCGACGGTAGGGTGTCCGCATAGTCGGGACTCGCACCCGCACGAACATGTGTGCACCGTTGTGTGCACCGCACTCAGGGAGACGCGGGGAGACGCGATGCCGAAGAAGCGTAGCCACGGCGACGGCGGCCTGTACCGGATCCGCGACGGCAAGCTCTGGCGAGCCACCGTCACCTACGGACGTGACCCCGAGACGGGCAAGCCGCTCGTCTGGTCCGCCACGTCACGGACGCAGAAGGGCGCTCGCGACAAGATGGACGCCGCCCGCGAGGAGATCGCGGAGTACGGCGCACCGATCGACAAGAAGGTGACGGTCGAGCAGTGGGCCCCACGCTGGCTAGCCCTGGCGCAGCGCGACATCGACCCGAAGACGTATTCGACCTACGCCAGCCTCGTGCGCCGACACGTGCTCCCCGCAATCGGCTCGATCAAGGTCGCGGCCCTCAAGCCTTCCGACGTCGCCGCGGTGCGCACGGCGATCATGGATAAGGGGCTCGCGACCTCTACCGCGCGGCAATCGCACGTCGTCATTCGCCTCATGCTCGACGCCGCGCGGAAGGATCGCCTCTGCCGGACGAACGTCGCCGATGACGCTCCCGCGCCCAAGGCTCGACGGTCGACCGCCGTCGCTGCGAAGCGCGGCGCGTTCACGACCGCCCAAGCGATCCGCCTCCTCGAGGTCGCCGCCGAGCTGCCCGACGGTAGAGGTGCCCGCTGGTGGTTCAAGATGCTCACCGGGGCGCGCCAGACCGAGGTGCTCGGAGCCTCGATCGCCGACCTCGACCTCGGGGTTGCGGGCGACGAGGCGTTGATGGGCTACTACGCGGTCAACTGGAAGCTCGAGGAACTCTCCCGCCGTCACGGCTGCGGCGGGATGTGCGGGCGCGTGCGAGCAGCCCTCTGCCCGAGCGCACAGTGGGTCATCCCCGACGACTTCGAGATGCGCCAGGTCGACGGGCGCTGGCACCTGACGCGACCGAAGTCGAAGACCGGACGCGTGACGCCCCTGATCCCGCAGCTCGCCGAGATGATCCGGGCACACCTCGCGCTTACCGCCGACCAGCCGAACCCCCACGGCCTCGTGTGGCACGACGGCAACGGTCGGCCGATCAGCCCAAAGGTCGATGGTCAGGAGTGGCGCGAACTGCTGGTCGCGGCGGGCCTCATCTCCGCGGAGCACGCCGTGCCCGGCGGGACCACCATGACGGGCCACTGGGCCCGGCACACCGCCGTCACGGTCCTCATGGAGGCGACCCACGGCGACGCGCAACTCGTGGGTGAGATCGTCGGGCACTCGTCCGCCGAGGTCACCGCGATCTACCGCCACGTGCGCGAGGAGGAGCGCGCGGCTGCGGCGAACGCTGTCGCCAAGGCGTGGGGTGCCGCGCTTCCTACTCGGACGGCCGCGATCGCTGGGAACGCCGGTTGACCCACCGAATCGGGGGTCCACCGCCGCGTCGGTGACTCTCGGGGGTGAGGTGCAGGAAGCCGTTGCGGCGGTCGAGCATCTCGCTCTCGAGGCAGTCGCGGGCCCATCCCGTGCGCGCGCCGCCAACTGCTAGTAGGGCAAGCCGTTCTCCGTCGCGCAGGATCTCGACCATCTCGTCGTACACCGCTGGCGCTACGAACCACTTGCGGCTGACGTGGTATCCGGGCAGGAGACCGGACTGGATCCATCCGCGCACTGCGCCGACCGGGACGCGGATGGCGTCGGCGACCTGGTCCGATGTGAGGTGGTCTCGCAGGTCGATCGATGCTGGTGGGTCGAGGTCGACCGGCCTCATGGGGTAGTCGGCGAAGCGCCGACGCATGGGCGGGGCTTCGGGGACGAGACGGTTCTGCCGCGCAACCAGCCAGTCGGCGATCTCGATCGGATCGAACCGCCAGCGCTTGCCCAGCCGGAACCCCGGCAGGAGCCCGTCGGATGCCTGCCTGGTGACCCAGGTCGTCTCGACCTGGAGACGATCGGCGACCTCCTTCGCACTCAGCATGCGAGGTTCGTCGTTGATCGGGACGCGGACCATGGTCACCTCGTTGCTGCGTCGCTCACCGCTCGGGGAGTAGGTGTGGCGCTCCAGTGCGATCGCCAAGGGTGCCGGCTCATGACGCCGACGGTAGAGACCGCCGGGGCCAGTCGGCTAGTCGTACTCGCGGGCGTAGATCGATGTAGGACGGTGCCGAGACGACTCCGTCGGCAGATGAGCGACGAACGAGTAGAGCTCGTCAGCGAGAATCAGCGGCTTCGTGTTGTAGTAGCGAGCAACGAGATCGCCTCGCTGGATCGCGGTCTGGAGGGTGGTCCTCGACAGCCCGCTCGCCTCGCTCGCTCCTTGAAGGTCGTACGCCACGACAGGGAGGCGGAAGACTGTGTTCGGCTCCGCTTCATGCAAGAACTGGGTCGGTTTGCGTGCTCTCACCATGAACCCAGTGTGCCCGCGAAGGGCGGCCCCGGTTGCGGAGGCGCTGCCGCTCGTGGTCCCAGGTGGGGACGTCCATGAAGATGCCGGGCATGAGGTGAGGCTGTCACGCGAGTACGACATCGTTCGAGATAACCCTCAGGAGAAGGTGCCTTCCAGATTCACGGTCAGGTCGTTGCAGTAGGTGTAGTGAAGAAGTCGCTTGCGGTGAAGCTGGTGCACTGCCGTACCAGGCGAAACTCCTACCTGCTTTGCCACGCGCGCAATCTGGCTGCTGTACGTGAGCCCCTTGAAGGGGGCAAGGCCTTCGTCTCCAAAGAGAGTCTCGAAGGCGAACGCATTGGCGCGCTTCTCGGCCGCGCTGTTTCGCTGAGACTCCTTCTGAAACTCTAGATGCAATTCACCTCGCGGGTCGTGCAAGAGGTGGCCGATTTCGTGGAAGAAAGTCCAGATTACGAATCCGTCACCGCATCTACGACCGGTTTGCTGAATGACCGGGATCCGCCCATTGATCCAGCGCGTTACACCATAAAGGGGGAAGCGCTGCGGTGGCTTCACCATCAGATAGATGACGCCGGCTTGCAAGAGCATCGAGTTCAAGTCTTTGAGTAATGTGTCGTCAGGACGCGCCGCTCGTTCCCGAAGTTCCGGGAGCATGGATTCCAGCTTTTCGGAGTCGTACGTGCAAGTCTGACCGAGCTCGAATGCTTCGGTCATCTCACCGGCGCGCAGCCAGGTAGTGAGTAGTGTCTGGTCGACCAGGGACTTGCTCTCCTTCAGGGCGGCCAGGGCCCACTCACCCGTGGTCTCGACCTCGTGTGACTCCTGATACGCCTCCCACGTGCCGAATCGGTGAAAAGCGAGAAAATCGGAGACCAGATTGCCAGGGCTGCGCTTTGTAGCTTGCGTGAAACCAATTTCACGCAAGTATGCTGCAGCGTTGGCGTGAATCTCGCCCGCATGCTCCGCTAGGCGCTCTTCATCGAGAATTCGGGCTCGATCGGAGCGATACTTCGCCTCGTGGAGAAGCCAGGACTCGGCCGGGATTGGAGTTACACGTCCGAGTCGAGTTGCCGCGTCAGGGGTAATCGGGGCACGACCATTCACAATTTCGTTGACCTGCTTGCGGCTGTACCCAAGCATTGCGGCAGCCTGGCCCTGCGAGAGGCCCTCGTCTTCGAGCCATTCTTCGAGGTAAGCGCCAGGGGCAACGGCGTAGTTAGTAGTACTCATCGCTAGGCCCTCCCTTAATGATAGTCATAGCCGGCTTCGACGACGGTTACAAACACTGCTTCCCCGAGTGCGTCGCGTGCGACACCCTCGGGGCGAATGATGATTCGATGGTTTTTGGACACACTCCCTGCCCAGTGCCCTTCCCAGTCCCCGGTTAGCTGATGCCAGTGCCCGAGCGGGTCGTGTTCCTTCAGGTGGGAGACTGACTGCGCCTCCTCCAGCGCCTTGATGCGTAGCGGCAGCTTCTTAACTAGGTCTGAGCGCTCGCGCTTCATCTCCTTCTCGTCGGTACACAGACGCTCGAGATCGTTGCTGTCGTACTCCACGTGCATCTGGGCGCTGTCACCGATCTCGTTACAGGGTAACGTACTCGAACCTCGTTGTCTTCCACGTCAGTGAACAATCTAAACGTTGCCCGAGTCACATGCCGACCTGGAGGCCCGCCCAGGTGCGAGCGACGCCCCAGCGACGCTGCACGGTCTATCGCGTGCCGAAGTACGCGCGGACGGCGTCGGCCTGCTCGCGGCTGAGGTGCTAGGGCTGCTGGTGGTAGTCCCCGCTGCGGGGATAGGTGGCGCGGAGCCAGGCCCGGATCGTCTTCGGCCAGCGGTGGAGCTCGGTGCCGAACTCGCGCGTGTGATCGTCTCGTCAGTCATGGTTCGAAGGTCGATGTCGGGGCTCGCCCCTGGTCCAGAGCATCCACCACCCGTCGGGCACCGAGCTTGCGGAGCGATTCCGGTGGCGCGCGGGTAAGAGCGGACCTACGCTCGCAAGTGCCGTCGTAGGCATTGTCCCCCCTAGGCCTGCGACGGCACCTAGACGCCAAAGCGCCCCGCCCACCCGTGAAGGGTGAGCGGGGCGCTTCGGGCTCTATCGCCGTCGTACCGAGGGGACGGACTTGCGGCGACACGGATGAGCGTAGGGGAGCGCGACCTGACCGGGTAGAGGAGCGACGGGCCCAGTGGCCCGGGCGGTTGAACCGGCTGGCCGCGTGCTGACCTGCTAGGTGGCTCCGCTAGGAGCCGAGCGTGACCCCGCGGTTGAGGAGGAAGGTCCTCGGGTTGGTGGGCGAGTTGCCGTCCTGGCGGAGATGGATCTCGAAGTGCAGGTGGGGCCCGGTCGAGTTGCCGGTGTTGCCGGACGTCGCGATCTGCTGGTTGGCGGTGACGCGCTGACCGATGCTGACGTTCACGTTCTGCAGGTGGCCGTAGTAGCTGGCCGTGCCGTCGTCGTGGTGGACCATGATCGCGTTACCGGTGCGCCCGGAGAGCACGCCGTTGGAAGCGGTGCTGCCTTCGGCGACGCCCGTCTTGGTCCTCACGACTGTGCCGGATCCGGTAGCGCGGACGGCGGTCCCTCGCGGGGCCGCGATGTCTTCGCCGTAGTGCGTGTAACTGCCACGGTCCTGCCCGTAGTTGCCTTGGACCCTCCCGGTGATCGGGTTCGCCCACTGCGCGGCGATGACCCGAGGAGCAGGGGATCCAGCTGCCTGCCACTCCGCGAAGGTAATGACGCGGTTGACCGTGGGGCCGGCGTACCAGATGTCGTCGGAGCCCTCGTACTTGTAGAACTGGTCGCCCGTGAAGCGGTTGGCCACCCGGGGCTCAGGGGAGTTCTCGGCGCGCCATGTGGCGAGGTTGATGGGGTAGCCCTGACCGGCGTTCAGGTCGGTCATGCGGGCGATGTTGCTGTCCCAGGACAGCTTGACGAAGCCCTCGTTGCTCCGGTTGGCGTATCCGGGGGTGCCGAGGGCGTTCCATTCAGCGCTGGAGAGCCAGTGGTAGGCACCGGTGGGGTCGATGAGGCCGATGTTCTGATGCGTGCCCCACTTGTAGAGGTAGGAGCCCGGGATGACGCTGTTGGTGGTGGGGGTGGGGCGGCCGGCTGCGACCCAGGTGTTGTAGTCGATGGCTTGGGCCTGGCCGTCGGTGACTCGGTAGACGGTGTCAGACCAGGTGTACTTCGCGTAGGTCACCGTCGCCGCGTTGGCGGGAGCGACGAGGGAGGAGAGGACGAGGACTAGTGGGATCAGCGCCCACCGGAGTTTCTTGATCACAGGAGCAGGCTGCCAGATTCTCAGGAGACCCAAAGGTAAGTTAGGAAAGAGTTACGCAACTGTGATCCGCGCGACTGCCATCGCCTCTTGAGTACGGCGCTTTTAGCGACCGTGCTGCTGCGCGCGGTACTCGCGCCTCGTCCGGTCATCGGGGTTCGCAGGGCCGGCGACGACCGCGCCACTGTCCGGGTCGACCTTCGCGACCACCGCGGCAGCCGGGGTGACGCCCTGTCGGACCCACAGCGGCGTCAGCAGCAGGACCAGCGTCCCTACGACATCAGCCGTCTGCGTGAGGCGGTCACCCCACGGGGTCAGGTCGACGCCCCAGATCAGGCCGAGCGCGACCACCGCACCGATCACACCGCGCACCACGGCGGGCTCGAGAGCGAGGACACGCCGCCACAGCGGCAGAGAATGGATGGGGGAGTGGTCATGGTGTCTCCTCGATAGGGGGCGGCTCAGGAGCCGGAGGTGGGGGAAGGTCAGGGACGCGGCACGGGCCAGCCGTGGTCGACGTCGCACCGTCCGTGTACGTGATGAGCCAGGACCCGTCGTCCTGGCACGTGAGGGAAGCGAGGCCGCGGCCATCCACACCGGGAGAGCCAGGAGCGCCGGGAGAGCCATCAGCACCAGCCGGGCCAGCAGGTCCAGCAGCACCGGTCGATCCCGCCGCACCGGTCGCGCCCGCAGGACCAGCAGCACCCGTCGCGCCGTCCTGACCTGCCACACCAGTAGGACCTGGGCCGCCCTCGACGCCCGCCTCACCGGCAGGACCAGGCAGACCCGGCACCCCGTTCGCGCCAGCAGGACCAGGCGGGCCGACGCCGCCAGCAGGACCCGTCGACCCGTTCAGGCCATCCACGCCCCGCTCACCCGGCGAACCATCCGCACCGGCCTCACCAGGCACACCGCGCGCACCGGGGGAACCCTGCGCGCCCTGAGGCCCCGGCGGACCCTGCGTCCCCGGCAACCCGGCAGGCGACGTCGACTCCACCTCGTTCGGCTCCGGGGCCACCGGCTCCACACCACTCCGGACAGCCTCGTCGTACAGCTCCGTGTACCGGACCATGAGGTCGTCGTACAGGGCACGGTTGCGCTGCACCGTCGCTGCCTGTTCCGCGATCACGAACACCACCGCGGCCACCGTCAGGACACCGATCGCGATCGTCGCCCACGTCCATCCCGAGATGCGCCTCATCGGATCAGCCCCCCACCCACGATGAACGCGACCACCGTCGCCACGATCGGACCAGCGATCATCAGCGCCACCTGCATCCCCCTCTGCGCCCGGGCCGCGGCCCGTTCCTTGCGCTCGGTCTCCACGTCCGCCTCGAGCGCGATCACCTTCGCCTCGACCGTCGTCAGGCGCAGGTTCGTGCCCCGCTGGGACTCCTCGTACTCACGGCGGCCGACGACCTCTTTCCGCAGCTCCTTGACGTCACCGCCGACATCGTTGATCCGCCTCCCGAGCTCGCCGAGAGTGACGTCGTCAGCCACTGCGGCTCAGCCCTTGATGCGGGCGGCGAGGAGGTCCACGACCTGCTTGGCGAGGTCGGCCGGGATGAGCGCCGCGATCGCCGCCGGGTCCTTGGACGCGGTCGCCTTCTCCCACGCGTGGATCTGCTCCTGCCGGCGGTAGAAGCGCTCCACCTGGGCGTGCGAGTCGTTGCCCTGACGCCACAGGACGCTCTGCGATTCCCGTAGGCCCGTCAGCGTGGCCGGGTTGCCGTCCTTGTCTACGAGCGGCTTACCCGTGTCGACGCCGGTCAGGAACCGGGCCATGCGCTCGGTCTGCTCGGTCTGGTGATCCTTGAGCTCGGCCATCTGTGCAGGGGTCATCGTGTCCTCCTCGGACGGGGTGGGAGTGGTGGTGCTCGAGCCGGGCATGGGCCACGGGCGCGTGTCGGAGTCCCACTGGCGACCACGGCGCACGGACACGTGCACGTGGGACAGGTGGGCGTTGACGCCCGAGTACCTGCGCCAGCCGCCGTTGCTGAACACGGCGGGGTTCTGCCAGATGCGGCCCTCGTAGATCACGTAGGCCACGCGCGGGTCGGTGATGATCGCCGCGACGAGCGCCGCCGCGGGGCCGTCGGTCGGGCCGCCGGGTCCGGTGAGGTCCTCGTCGATGTCGATCGCTCGGACCATGCCCGGCGGTGTCGAGTCCCGGGCGGGGTTGTGGTCGGACGGGCGGGCCTGGTGGGAGGTGTCACCCACCGCGCCGTCGGACCGCCGGTCACGTCCCGGACACAGCGCGTTGATCTGCGCGCGCAGTTGCTGCAGCGCCGGGGACAGGTACCAGGCCATCAGGGGGTCTCCTGTTCTTCGTTGCGTGGGCGCTGGGGGCCGGCGAACTCGCCGCCCATCGCGGGGACTTCCTTCGCCGGTGCGGCTGGCGGTGGCGGCGGCTCCGTGATGGAGGACGGCGTCGGGGTGGGGGTGCCCTGGTACTCGACCTCGAACGCGAGACGGTCGCGGCCTCGGCTGTCGAACTGCACGCGGCGGGCCTTGACCAGCCACGAAAACCGGGTCCCGGGCGTGCCGTGCACGACGAACCCGGCCGACTCGACCTCCTCCGACCACAGGCCACCGTCGGGCCCGTGCGGGGTGAGGAAGACGGCGCGGCCGACGATCGAAGTCAGCGGCCCGAAGTAGTCCGGCAGCTCCACCGTCACGGTCCCGTCGGGGCCGACGACGGCGGGCTCGTCCGACCAGTACTCCACGCCGTTGTGCGGCGACTCCGTCGATGCGTGCTTGAGCGACCATCCCTTCTTGACGGGGTGGTCCATGACGAAGTTCTTCGACCCGTTCACCGTGAACGCGCCGGACACGTTCGCGTTGCCGCGCAGGTAGGTCCACCCGTTCGCGTCGAGGTGGATGAAGTGGCCGCCGTCCTTGCGGATCACGACCGAGCCGTACCCGGAGTTGCCGGAGTTCGCCTCGTAGGTGATCCGGCCGTTCCCGGTGCCGCCGAAGTTCCACGAGCCGTCCGCGTTCACGTAGGTGTTCGTGAGCGCGAGGCCGTTGTTGTTCCAGGTGGAGATGTCCCAGGAGGAGTTCTGGCGCACCCGCATCCGGGCGTTGTGGAAGTTCGAGGCGGGACGGTTCGCGGCGATGTCCGCGCCGTCCTCGGTGATCCCGACCGACCCGTGGTTGAAGCCCTGGTTGTAGCCAGCGAGGGCCATGCGCATCTCGCGCTGGCCGGAGGAGGACTGCGACCCGCGCTGGGCGTAGATGTGCGCCCAGTTCAGGTCGTAGTTCGCTGCGCCGACGGGGTCGGTGTAGAAGCGGATGTAGCCGCCCCACTCGCCGTTGTAGGCCCGCAGCCGCGGCCCGTCGTTCGCGGTCCGGAAGCCGCCGACCATCTCGGTGAACCCGGTCGCGGAGTCGAGCCAGAACATCCGGTCGCCGTTGGCGTTGTAGGCGAGGATGCCGTTGTCGTTGACCTTGACGCCACGGTTCCAGGTGGCCGAGGACTGGATGGTCGCGCCGGTCACCGTCTTGCCGTCGACAGCGGTCCCCGAGAGCACCGAGGCCGTCACCGAGTTCGCCGCCAGCGCCCGCGTCGTGATCGCGTCAGCAGCGATCTTCGACGCCGTCACGGCGTCCGCGGCAATCTTCCCTGCGGTGATCGCCTCCGCCGCGATCTTCACCGTGGTGATGGCGTTCGCCGCGATCTTGTCGGCAGTGACCGACGACGCGAGGATGTGGCGAGCGGTGATCCCGCCGTCGACGATCAGCGAGGGAATGTCCTCGACGACCTCGTAGGAGATGACACGGAGGGTCCCGTTCTGCGCGGCAGGGATGGTCAGCTCGACGGAGGTCCGGCCCGGCTGCAGGGTGATGACGCCCTCGAGGTAGCCGGTCGCGTTCGCGGCGATCGCTGCGTGGGTGACGTCCGTCTGCTCGTTCCCCAACTCGATCGTCGGGTTCCCACTCGGGGGCGGGGTCGCGGGCCCTGTCCACGTCACGACCTTCAGCCGGTTCGCGGGGGTCGCGACCGACGGCACGACGCCGATGCGGACCCGCACGCGCGTAGAGGTGTCGAGGTAGAACCGGTTCCGCGGCGAAATGCCTCGGGCCCCGGAGGAGTTCGGGATGGTGACTGTTCCCGGGGACCCCCAGGTCGAGCCCGCGGGGACGTTCCACTTCGACGGGTCCTGGAGCGAGCTGTCCTCGACAAGGTTGAGCCCGCCTCCGACCAGCAGCATGTCGGTCGTGATCTTCCGCGCGCGCACGACCTGCACCCACAGCGCGTCGACGACAGCCTGTGCCAGTACCGCCTGGCCGGCGACCGTGAGGGAACCGACGTCGACCGACGCGATCGCCGGATGACCGAGCGCCATCTGAGTCCAGGCAGCCCCCGACCACACCCACTGGCCGATCACCACGCGGAACGTGTCGTCGGCGTACTGCCACCACAGGTCGCCCACCTGGCCGCCCACACCGGACGGCTCGAACAACGACCGCTGGATACGGTTCTTCCCGTTCGCCGCGAACAGTGCGTCACCGGCAGCGGTCATCGCCTCCGCGAACCGCTGGTCGAGCTCGCGACCGGTCTCCTCGATCTCGCCACGCACCGCGGTCAGGACCCGGCCCACCTCGGCGGCATCGACTCCCTCGAGGGTCCGGGCCGTCACCGTCGCCGACGGCAGCGACCGGTTCGGTGCCGGGAAGCCGCGCTGGTCACGAGCGGAGTCGACGGACACCAGTGCGACCGCCACGACGACGTCGAGGCCCAGGCCGGCCACCACGGCCGCCTCGCCAGGCCCCGCGAGGCGACCCTGGGTGGCCCCGTCGACCAGAACCTCGACGTGAGAGAAGTCCGACGGCGTCACCTCACCGGGACCGGCCCACAGCCCATCCCACGTGACCGTCACCGACCCCAGCCCCGCCGTCACCGAGGGCGCGGACGGGACCGGGGGCGGGGTCGTGTCCCCGACCCACTGCGCCACCCCGTCCGCGCCGATCACGGTCCGGGTACCGTCGTCGCCCCGCGCCACGATCGTGCCCGCGGGACGGGTCAGGGACGCCGTCGCGGCGCGCTGCAGGCCGCGCAGGGTCTCCGGGAGGGTGCGGGTCAGGTCGAGTCTGCGAACCACCGGGGACCGCCCTTCGTCAGTAGCGTGCGTCGACGACGTCGAACTTCAACGTCACGCCCAGCCCTTCCGAGCCGCTCATCGACAGGATGCGGACGGGGTAGGTCCCGTCCGGGATGGTGGGGAAGTCGCTGATCGCGACCTCGGCTAGGTCGCCGGGCCAGAACGTCCCCAGGGGCGGGTCGCCGTCCGCGCGGACCGTGAGCTCCCACTGCGCCATCGGCTCGGGTGCCACGGCGGCGTTCACGTGCGCTTGCACGATCGCCTTGCCCTCCCGGGCCGCGACGGCGTCCTCGTGCGCCTCGGCGTTCGCGACGGCGGTCTCGGCCGGGCCGACGTCGGCCTGACGGGCCGCGAGGGTGTCCACGCCGTTCTGGATGACGGCGAGCGAGCCCATGAGCGTGGCGACGAGGTCGGCGATCCCCTCGGCCTCGGACGCGCGCCAGGCCCCGTCCTTCCAGACCTTCGCGACGGCTGGCGAGGTGGAGGTGTCCACCCACGTGACGCCGTCGTTCTGGTCCTTCACCGGGGGCGGGGAGGACTGGACCATGACCCAGTCCGCGCCGCCGGTCGTCTTCGTGGCCGAGGCGACCTTCTGCGCGGCCGAGCGGCTCTGCGACCGGGCAGTCGCCAGGAACCGCTCAGCCTGCGAGACCGCAGCCTTGGCCCGCTCGAGCGCGCCCTTGGCCGCCTTCGTCGCGTCGACCGCGGCAGCGAACGCGGGGGTGCGCTCACCGTCCCACGACCCGTTCGCGATGACCCGCTCCACCAGCGGCCACCCGCGCGCCGTCAGCGACAGGTTCTCCGCCTTCGCGGTCACGGTGCCCTCGTCCTGGCCCGCGCCGGCCCCGTAGACCCGGTCGGCGCGGAAGTCGGCCGAGACGAGCTGCCGGAACCCGGAGGCGTGACCACCCGGAGCGGTCGTGGCCCAGGAGTGGTCGCGGTCCTGCCCGATGTAGGGGTCGGCCAGGGTCCCTACGCTCATGCGCCACACCATCCGGTCCGGGCTGACCAGCTCGGGGCGGAAGGCGATGTCGGGTCCGCCCTCGACGTTCGCGAGCTCGTCCAGCAGGTCGCTGATGGCGAGGTTGGCCAGGTCGAACCCGCGGTAGGTGCGACGGAAGGACGGGTCATCGACCATCATCGGCAGCGGCTCCTCCGGCGGCAGGAGGATCGGGAGCGCGCCGCCGGGCTTGCTCATCGCGTGCTCGACCAGCCGCTTGGCGTAGGTCCCCAGCGAGTGGCGCGAGTACCCGAACCACGACGTCGACAGGCTGTCGGTCTCGGCGACCGCGAACCGGCGCTCGAGCAGCGAGGACAGGGGGCGCAGCGGGAACGTCGTGCCGGCGTAGGTGTCGGCGCGGGGGCCGATGATCCCGGCCACGACGGCACGTTCCTGGAATGCGGCGAGGATGCCGCGCTTGCCGGGCATGAGGAGGTCGTTGACGTCCTCGACCCGGGTCGGGAGCGCGGCCCACGGGAAGGACAGCGAGGAGAACTCCCCGTCCCCGGTCCCGGTCTCGCGGCCCTCGGCCGAGGAGTCGCGGACCTTGTGCGACCACGTGAACGGCACGAGCGGGAGCTGCTGCAGGATCGCGCCCGTGGTGACGTCGAAGACGTGGAGCGACCACGTCATCCCGCGACCCCGAGATCACGCACCATGAGGACGATGCCGGGGTAACGGCCACCGTCGGAGGCACGGACGCCATATCGCTGGTAGAACGGGTCACCGTTCACGCGTGCGCGACCGAAGGAGACAGTGTGGCGGCCGGCGCTGACGGCTTGGACGTGGGGCATGTGGTGCGCGGTCCAGTCCTGGTCGTAGGCCCGCTCGAAGGACGTGATCACGTTCCCCGCGCCGTTGCCGTCCAGGTTGATGTTGAACCGCATCGTGCCGCGGCGGGACGCTCCGACGTCGGTGCTGACGCACGTGAGGAGCGAGAACTCCAGCAGCCGGTTCGTGGGGACGAAGAACTCCCCGTTGCCCCACGTCTGCCAGTCCTGCCGCGCTGCGAGACCGTTGTGGGTGTCGACGGCGCGGTGCAGGATGCCGAGCGTCCCGCCGTAGGGGATGGAGTACGGGCGGTCGTTGATCCGGTACGCCGACGAGGTCCGGGTGCTGTTCGCCGGGACGTGGATGCGCTCGAGCAGCAGCGCACCGGCCGGCAGCGCCGGGTCGGTCGGGGTGCTGTTCGGGGTGCCCTGGACGACGCCGTAGAACGCCTGGTTGTTCGGGTCGCCCTTGGTCGGGTCGTTCTGCTTCGCGTAGATCAGGTCCCGCCGAGGCAGGCCCGTGGTCGCTGCGACCGTGAGCGTGGTCGTCGGCACGGGCGCCAGGACCGCGCCGTCGTCACCGCCACGGGTCATCTGGATCACGCCGAGGTAGACCCGGTAGGTCATCGCCGTCGTGCTCGTCTCCACGACCGCGCCCTGCAGGATGCCGGGCGTGCGCAGGGCGTTGTTGATGTGGCGGTCGTCCTGCGGGGTCCGACCGACCGGCTGGCCGTCCTCGTCGAGGACGCCTGCGATTCCGATTCCAGTAGGCACGCGCGTCTCCTCAGAGGTAGGTGTCGGTCACGACGGCCTCAGCCCAGCCGTAACCCGCAGAGATGGGGATGAGGGTGATCGAGGCAGACCCGCCCGCCGGGACCTCCCAGAAGTCCCGGCGGGTCAGGTGCACCGTGCGCAGCCCGCCCGACTGCGTCACCGTCCGGGACAGGAAGTCCACGACGACCGGGGTGCCGGCGAACACCGGCGCGGAGTAGGTGAGCTCCGAGTCCCCGCTCGTGAGCCGGAACCCCGAGGGAAAGTCGCCACGGACCGACACGACCGGGTGGGCCGCCTCGTTCCCGTCGTTGACCAGCACTGCGGTGTTCTGTGCGATCTCGGCCGTCCCGTAGGTGATCGGGTACATCACCGGGTACTCGAACGCGCCCGCCGCGCCGCCCGTCTGCAGGAAGTGACGACGCTCCTGCCCGAAGATCCGGGGGTCGTGCGCGATCATCTGCAGCGACACCGTGACCTGCCGCTCGGAGTGCCAAGTCGTCAGGACCTGCCCGTCGCGACGCACGACGGCGCGCTTCGCACCGGCCGGGGTCTCGACCTCGAGGACCGTGTCGACCGTCCGGACCATCCCCTTGAGGGCGTCCAGGCCCGCGACCGCTGCGGCGTGCGACGTCCCGGTCAGGAGGCCGGCCACGACGACCACGCGGGGCGACAGGCTCGTCACCCCCGGCCACGACCCGTGCGCTCCCGGACGCCGCTCAGCGTCATCCTCAGCGGTAGGGGACCCCCACCAGCCCTCGATGTTCGGGCGGACCCGGAGAGCCGCGCCCGGGCCGGGGGCGGCGATGTCGACGCCGTCCAGGCGTACTAGCTGAGCCGTCACAGCGTCACACCTCCCGGGTCGGCGTCGGTCGCCTGCTCGAGCAGGCCCTTCACGGCGTATGCCGTCGAAAGGGCGTGCTTGGAGTCGGACACCGTCATGTGGACCACAACGCCGCCGAAGCCGCGCGCGCCGCCGCCGGGCGAGAGCGCGCCGCCGGCTGCCATCGCCTGCATCCCGAAGGACCGCATGGCCTCAGCGAGGATCGCGCGCGAGCGAGGCGAGCCGTCGTCGGGGATGTAGAACTCCCGGTGCGTCATCCGGTCGCCCACGATCCGCCAGGTGTTCGGGTCGACCGTCTGCGCGATGGGAGCCATCGGCGTCAGGGTGCCGCCGCCGGCCATCGGCATCAGGACCGAGCCGTCGTGCTGCATCGACGCGTACCCTGCGCCGCCACCGCCCGCGTTCACGGCGAGGTTCATCCGGATCGTTCGCCGCGACTGCTCGCTCACGAACCGATCGATGACCTCCTTCGCGTCCGCGGTGTTCGCGTCGATCTCGACCGTCCCGTCCGGCAGCAGCCGCACCTTGGTCGCGAGACCGTCCACCTCCACTGAACGCTCGTTCGCGTTCGACGAGATGTCCGTCGACTCCGTCTCCGGGATCGCCGAGTACGTGTCGATCAGCGCTCGCGCCTGGTCCTCAGTGAGGCCCATCGCGGTGAGCTGCTCCTGCAGCGCCTGACGACTCGACTGGTAGCGCTGCGTGAGGGCGTCCTGCCCCTCGCCCGCCGCAGCCGCCGCGGCGACCTCGTCACCCATCGCCGAGATCGCGCTGCGAATCTGCGACTCGAGCTCCGCACCCGAGGCGGCCGTCGACAGGTTCGCCCCGTCATACCCCTCGAGCGAGAGCTTCGCGCCGTCGGCCGAGTACCCCACCTCGTCGACCGCCGTCGCGAGTCGGAGCGTCGCATCGTGCAGGTAGCCCGAGGTGATCTCGGGGTCGATGAAGCCGTTGAACCGCTCCCGGGCGGAGTCGAGCGCGCCCCCGAGGTTGGTGCGCATCTCGTCGGCGGCCTGCTCGGTGCTGGTCTCGAAGCCGCGCATCCCGTCGGCCATGTCGCGGAAGACCTGCGGGTCGGGTAGGTCCGGTCCCAGGACGCCCAGGAGCGGGCCGAGCAGCGACGCGGACTCAAGGGTGTCGGCGAACCCCTCCACTAGGTCCGCCAGCGGGCCGGAGACGAAGACGCCGATCGACTCGGTGCCGGCGGCCATGCCCTCGATGACGGCGTCACCGAAGTCGAACGCGCCGTTGGCGAGACCCTTGAAGAACTCCAGCAGCGGGCCCCGGTTCTGCGAGATCCACTCCGCGCCCTCGGCAAGAGGGTCAGCGAACGCTCCCGCGAGAGCGCCCTTGATGCCCTCCGCGGCGACCTCGATGTTCCGCTTCGCGGTCTCGATCTGGGAGGCGTCGTTGGACGCGATGGTGTCGAACATCTTCTGCGCGGCACCCTGGACGCCGTTCAGGCCCTCGACCGCGGTGGAGACGTCCATGGCGAACAGGGCGTCGCCGAGGTCCTCCGCCTGGGTTCCGAACAGGGCCACGGCGGCGGCGTTGCGCTTGACCGGGTCCTCGATCTCGCGCAGCTTGTCCAGGACGGTGTCGAGTCCCTCGCGTGCGCCGTCACCGCCCTCGGCGATCTGCTTCGTCATCTTCTCGGCGTTCAGGCCGAGGGTCTTGAACCCCTCCGCGCTGGCCTCCGACCCGTCGGTCGCCCGGATCTGGAACTCCTTGAGGGCGTCCGCGGCCAGGTCACTGTTGCGCGCACCCGCCCTCAGGCCCTGGTTCACGAGTCCGAGTGCCTGATCACCCGATAGGCCGAGGCGAGAGAACAGCGCGGGGTACTCGATGAAGGTGTCGAGCAGGTCCTCCTGGGCGTTCACGCCCTCGCGTGCGCCAGCGGCGAGGATGTCGAAGCCCTCCTGGGACGACTTGATCAGGCCGGCCCGAAGCATCGTCGTGACGGCCGTCGAGACCGGGGCGACGTCTTCGCCGAGGACGTCGGCGATGCCCGCGAGCGACTCGATGACGCGCTGCGAGTCGCGGCGCGTGCCGTCGACGTCGAGTAGCCCGCCCTGCAGGGCGACGCGAGCGGTGTCCATGTTCTCGGCTGCCGACTCGCCGTACCCCTGGGTGTAGGCCTCGGACGCGATCCGGCCGAAGCGGGCGGCGTCCTCCTCGCTGATCCCGGTCAGCGCCTGCAGGCGGTCCTGGCGCACCTCGACCTGCAGCCCGTCCTGGAACGCCCCGATCAGGCCCTCGACGGCGGCCTCACCGATCTTGGCGACCGCGCCCACGATCGGGATCGTCGCGAGGCCCGCGATGATCCCCTTGCCGAAGGCGGCACCGCCGGAGGAGCCGCCCTCGTCGAGGGTGTCCTCGGCGTCGTCGGCGAGGTTCTCGACCTCCGACTCGGCGTCGGAGGTGTCGGCGTCGACCGTCATCGTGGCCCGGGCGCTGCGCAGGCCGTCGAGCGTGCGCTCGGTGCGCTGCAGCTTGTCCTCGGCCTTGGCGATGTCGGCGTCGACCTGTACGTCCGTGGAGAGCGCGCGGAGGTAGTCGAGCTCCTCGCGGATCTTCTCGGCTCCGGCCTCGGCGTCCTCGATGTCGGACTCGATGCGCGCGACGGTCTTGGCCGAGACGATCCGCTTCGCGGCCTCCTCGACCTCCTCCATCCCCTCGAGCGCGGGCTTCGCGTTCGCGTTGACCTTCGCCTCGATGGGCTTGCCCTCGATGCGCTGACCGGTGGCCTTGATCTCCCGCTCGGCCTTCGCCACCTGCTGGGTGTTGGCCGTGAGGAGGACTTCCAGCTCGGCTGCGCGCATCGTCTACCTCCGCGTCAGGGCTCGCCGCAGGAGCGAGTCGGGGTGGGTGAACAGCGCGAAGATCGCGGTGCGGACCCCGAGCCACGGCCGCGTGAGCACGGCGGGGTCGTACAGGTCCAGGTGGTAGATCGCCAGGAGGTCAGCCACGACGAGCCGCCAGTGGGTGACGATCGCGACGAGTGAGTCGTCGACCGCCGGCGGCTGACCTACCGGCTGGGCTTCCCCTTGGGCTTCGCGCGGGATCGGCCGGTACTTGCGGTAGAGCGGGACGCCGTTGACGTCGTGGTCGTAGGGGTCGCCGATCCCGAGGTCGGCGAAGTCCTGCGCCGTCCACTCCGCGATCGGCTTGACGCTTTTCCCGGAGCATCGGCCGCCGCGGCGTCGCGCTCGGGACCCCAGATGATCTCGGCGGCGGCATCGGCGTACTCCCGGCCGCGCGCCCACACGAGCGTCGCGTACACGCCGACCCGGGACAGGGTGACGGGGTCAATCCCGGCCTCGACGATCTCGGTGTAGGTCTCGCCGAGCGCAGGGTGGCCGTCGTCGGGGAGGCCGTCGAGGATCTCCATGACCTCGGGCGGCGTGCGCTCCTCGCCGACCTCGAAGCGAACCGCCAGCGCCAGGACCAGGCGGGCCTGGGCCACCGAGGGCGGACGCACCACGAAGGTGCGTCCGCCCAGCAGCAGCTCGAGGTTCGGCCTGGCCCACGCGGCGAAGTCGACCGCGCTCACGAACCCTCGGTCGTGAGCGGGTTGACGATCTCGGTGTAGGCACCGACGCCCGTGAGCGTCCACGACAGACGCTCGGGCGCACCGTCGGAGCCGGTGTTCGCGCGCGAGTAGGACACGGTCGCGATGCCCTGGCCGGCGTCTTCCGGGTTGGGGACCGCGCCGCTGGCGGAGTCGGGCTGGTGGTACCAGCGCACCCCGATCTGAGCCTGCGAGCCCTTCGCCGACGGCTTCGTGCGCCGGATGAGGGCCTCGATCTCCGGGGCGTACTCGCCGGTCGTGCCCGAGCGGGCGATGATCGTCGCGAACGCGAGCGCCCAGCCCCACCCGGTCGTGGCGCTGTTGGGCGCGCCCTCGTCGTCATAGGTCTGCGCGTCGGTCGTCTGCGGCGTCGGGGTGAGCTGGAAGTCGCTCATGAGCGACACCGTCTCCCACACCGGTGCGAGCGCCGTGCCGGTGTTGACGTCGACGCCGTACTCGTAGGACTTGCCAAGCAGGAAGCCCTCGGGCAGGGCGTTGTCCTGTGCGCGGGTCATGGTGATACCTCCGGGGTGAGTTCGAGCAGCAGCTCGTAGTTGTCGGTCCGCTCCTCGCGGCCGTTGGCGTCGGCACCGATCGGTGCCATCGAGAGGCGGCGGATGCCGCTGATCCCCTCCCGGCGGGAGAGGCCCTGCAGGTGCCGAAACGCGACCGAGGCCAACTTGTCTGCGCTGTCGACGGCGTTTCTAGCGCCCCGGAACCGCAGTTGCGCGGATCGTGTAGCCAGCCCGGTCTGCAACTCGTCGACGGATGAATAGACGCGCACGGCAACACCGCGGTCGGGGCTGGCTTGCAGCGATCCGTACTGCACTCCGACTTCGACCGTCGTGTAGGCCGGGCCGGCAGGCCGCCACTCCCAGCCCGGGATCTCTGCCAGCAGACGACAAATAGCCTGGGTGAGCTGCGAGTCATCCACCGAGCGCCCCCTTGATATGCCTCGCGATGATCGCCGGCACCTCGTCGCGAGTCTCGGCTTCGGCCTTCTCGAGGAACTTCGCCTCACCGGTGTCGTGCTGGTAGTCGAGGTCCTCGTGCTGGCGGCGGAAGTAGGGATAGCCGCCCGTCGGCTCGTAGCCGACCTTGACCGCGAGGTCCGCCGTGTCGACGAACCCCGCGGCGCGCAGGTCTCCGGAGTCCACCGGTGCCCGGTCGTTGGACCGGGCCAGGATGGTCTCGCCCGCTTCCGTCATGCCCTCCTGCGCCGCCTTCTCGACGACGGAGAGGATCGGGATCAGGAACTTCAGGGCGGGCCGCCTTTCGGCTAGGACAGCGAAATGGTCTGGAAAGCGGGCCACCCGGGCGCATGGTGGCGGCTGACCGCGACCACTTGGGCGTCACGCTGACCGGGGGTGCCGGGCCAGACCGTCACGAGCGACCCAATCGGGATCTGCTCGTCGAAGTCGACCGTCACCGCGCCGGAGGAGATGACCTCGACGCCCGTCGCCGTCTTGACCACCTTCTGCTCGTCGCTGGCAAAGCCTCGAACGTCCCGCCTTGCGAGGTACTGCGATCCCATCCCGCCTCGAGAGAGGAGGTCTCGAACCCAGACGACGTGGGGCGTCATCCACGATTCGAGGCGTTGGACGTTGAGCTCGGGGTAGAGCGGCTGTCCAGAGGCGACGATGACGTCGAGCATCAGGGTCTCCCCGCCTGTTCACCGGTCGGGGGTAGAGACTGACGGAGTACGCGCGCTGACGTCGGGGGCGGAGGAGTCGTTTGTGCTCCCTCGTCAGAGTGAGCGTCCGCCCAGGGGCGTCGAACGTGAACGTCCGCGACTCGCTGAACGGCCCAAGAGACCGACTTGAGGTCTCGTTCGTGACGCCGGGGGTGCCGTCGTTCGCCAGGACGTTCAAGACCATCTCGCGACAGATCATCCGCCGGATCGCGAGATCGGCCTCGCTCCGGGTCGAGGTAGCAACGCCGGGACCTGTTGGAACGAGTCGCTCAGCGGGGCCGTAGGCGTCGATCCTCGCGGTTGCGTCCCGGAGGAGCGCCTGCGCCCGAGTCACCTGTGCAGCGTCTGACGAGAGCGCCGGCCAAACGTCGCGAAGGTCTTCGACGGTCGCGTAGGGAGTCGTCATCAGTGGCCTCCGGTTCCGCTCATGAGTGTGCTGCGGGCCTGCGAGACCCGACTCGCGGGGTGGCGAGTCGGGCCTCGAGAGGTCACTTCTCGGCAGTCGACGTCTCGCCCGTGTCGATGTCGTGCGTGACGGTCACGACCGTCCCGTCGGGGCGGACCGCGTCGTAGGTCTCGACGCGACTCTTCGACTTGTCGACACGCGGTCGCGTGACCTTCGGGCCGGGCTTGACCGCGTTGACGGTCCCGACCTTCATCGCCTCGTCGTTCGGCTGCGGAGTGACAGACACGGCCGTCTCGGTCGGGTCGGTCGTGTCGGCCGGGCCGTCACCGGGGGCCGTGTTCGACGGCTTGGTGACGTCCGCGTCCAGCGTGGTCTTGCTCGTGGTGGTAGCCATGAGGGTTCCCTTCGATCAGGAGGCGGTGATGCCACGGAGGCGAGCGGCGGCTCGGCCCCCGAACGTCGCGAGCCCGCAGTAGAACTCGATGCGGGTGCGGTAGGCCGGCTTCTCCTGCAGCTGGCCCAGGTCGTCGACCTGGACGCCGCCGTTGGTGAGGCCAGTGACGCCCTGGTCGGTCTCGTCCTCGCCGAAGCGGACGGCGTAGATCGAGGACGAGGCGGTCGAGGTGCCCTGCGTCTCGGTCAGCGGCAGGACAGCCGCACCCGCGGCGGTGAGGCCGGGGTCGAGGACGGGGATGCCGTTGTAGGTGAGGACGCGCTTGTTCGTGAGCGACTCGTTCACGAAGTCGGCACCGCCGAGACGGCGCAGGCTCGAGATGATGCGGGCCTGGACGGCGCGGTTGGCGTAGATCGCGCCGTTGCTGCCCTCGAGGCCGGGGACCGCTCCGATGAGCGCGTCGAGCGCGTCGAAGAAGTCGTGGCCGCCGGCGACCGGACCGAGGCCGTTGGTGGCGGCGTCGATGACCTGGGCACCGGTGAGGCGCTTCTTGAGTCCGTCGAAGCCCTTCGGGTCGACCGCGACGTCGCCGTTGAAGAACGCGTCCTGGAACTTGTAGGACGCGGCCTTGACCTTGAGACGGGTCTGGATCGCCCGCTGGTCGTTGAGGTCGCCACGGGTCTGGACGATGAAGCGGTCCACGTCGGCGTCGCCACCGAGGATGACGAGCGACTCGGTCGCCTGCACGACGGTGCCGGTCGACTCGGTGTACGCCTCGTTGACCGACCGGAACGCGACGCCGGGAAGCGTCGCCTCACGGTTGTAGGCGTAGGCGTTGCCCTCGATGTTCATGAGGGGCAGCCGGTCGAGGATGGACGACTCCTGGACGAACGTCTCGACGACGCCGCGCTGGAGCTGGGTCTCCGACAGCAGCGCTGCCTGAGCGAGAGTGACAGCCATGATGGCTCCTAACGGGAGGTGTCGGCGTAGGCAGCCCGCAGGGTGCCGAGGCCGGGGGAAGTGGTGGGGGTGATGCCCTCGCCTCCGTTCGCCCGCGAGAGTGCGGGGGAGCGGGGCGGCTCGGGCTTCGTCTTGATGAGCGGCTTGACGAGCTCGGCGTGCGCCTTGATCGTCTCCTCGGTGGTGCCCGACAGCACCTCGACGGGGACGCCGGTGTCCTTCGACACGGCGGCCTTCCACGTCGCGATCTGCCTCTCGCTGGCGAGGGAATCGCGCTCGGCCTTGAGGTCGTCGCGCTCCTTCTCCGCCGCGGCGAGACGGTCAGCGACCTTCTGCGCCTCGGTCTTGCCGGCCTCCTCGAACTCAGCCAGCCGTGCAGCTGCCGTGGAGTTCTCCTTGGCCCGCGCCTCCCACTTGCGCGCCTCCGCCTTCCAGTCCGTCTCTGCGGGGGCGGCGGGCTCGGCGGGAGCTGCGGGGTCACCGGGGGCGGCAGGGTCCGCTGGGGCCGCGGGGTCGGCCGGCGCAGCGCCGCC